>JAJYUG010000022.1 GCA_021792655.1 Thermoplasmata archaeon
TCTCGAACAGGTGGCAAACGATCTGCAGGACCGTTTCAGCGCATAGGCGGGGATGGCCCAGCGGTACGGCGGCAGCCTGCTAAGCTGTTTCTCTATGAGAGCGAGGGTTCGAATCCCTCTCCCCGCGCTTATATTCATTCGCCCGCATGTGCATTCGCATGACCCTCATCTTCCGGCATGAGCCGTTTTTGGTATTGTAATAGCAGGGACGACCATTTCGTTTGCAGAATAGGCAAACCTGTCGTTCTCCTCTTTCAATAGCCACGTCTCAAACTTTGTTTTATAGGTCCCCAGTCTCGATATAATGTCTTCAACAATCTCTGGATTCTGCCCGTTGGTGACAATTTCCACAACCAGCCTTCGATTCTCCGGTCTTGAACCGTGATCGTGCATGTGTGGACAGAAACGCAATTTGAGCATTGCGTACAGGCTGTAGGTCGTTATGGGTAAATGCATCACCATGAACGCCGCCGCCATTATTTCCAAAATGTTCGCAAAAATTCCTCCTGCCTTTCGAGAAAAATCTTTTGGCCATGTTCACTCCTCGTCTGTGGCGCCCCGCATTTTATGGGCCAGCAGCCTTTTCAGGTTGGTTATCTTTCCCGTTTTGTTGGCATGGTTCAGCGCTGCAGCGACCCGTTCTCCCTGGACATCGTTCCTCTTGACGGTCTGTGCTATCTTCAGCCTAGCTTTCTGTGCCTTCAACTGTGCCTTCTCCCGTGCAGCCTCCCTGTATTAGCGGCTGTTCATTCTTGCATCGGTTTGCAATGAATCAAGATCCTTTAGGCTCTTGTCTATGTCAGCTATCGACTGCGTCAGCGCAGAACTTGTCAAAATGGCAGAAGTGAATCTCTGGCCCTTTGTCTTCTTTATGAGAGACCGCGTTTCACTGAGAGCTTCATTCTCATCTTTCAGCTTGCTTTTTATTTCTTTCCTTTTCAGGTTACCGCTTTTCGAATTAGGCATTACAACTCCTCACTATATAAACAGCACACTCTATTATTAAGGCCTTCTTTTCCGCGGCGGTTTCCATCCGGCGTGTTTGAATCTGATCCGTTCACAAATAAGGTGCTTTATTCTCTCCCCACTACATGTCGGCAACACCATAAAGGCGATGGAAAAATGCGTGGTGCATCAAATATATAAAGCACAACTTATTAATCAATTAGAATGAAACACAGGAAGATCATTATTGCTCTTGTCCTTGCAGCAGTTATATGCGTTCCATCTCTGACTATCTGGATATATGAATACGACATCTCCTCCAATTACGGCGGAGTAACTAGGTTAATGGAGAACCAGTACTTCGATGGTAAACAACTTCCGCCTCCCGAAGTTCAGACTGAGTTTGATCCTTTGACCAATAAAACAGTGAATATAACCGCATACTACGTGCTGGATAATTTCACATACACTATATGGTCAAACAGCAGTGCGGGAAGCATAGAGCTCGGTGTCTTGCTCCAGCCGGGTCCCACTGTGTATGCGCCGGGTGCGCCGGCAAATACAGTGCTTACACCGAGGCCCATAATATCCCTTCTAAGCTACAGGCTCAACGGACCCGGATACATTGGATTCAAGGTAAACGGGCTTGTCGCGTATAATTTCGTCCCCGGCAACGACCAGATCAACTATACAAACAGGTTTGATCCTTTCCCGGTCAGTTTTTGGAACGTATACAGCATTGTGAATTTTACAACCAAAAAGGAGGTATCGGGCACTCTTGGCCTTGTTTACAACATTAACCCTGTCATCAGTAACATCAGAGACTTCCCGATATCAAATTACAGTCAGGGCCTATATTTCCTCAATATGAAGCTAGACCTCTTTCGGGTTCTTCCATGGGGTGTCAGCCTTATTTCCAACCTCAACATTTCAAAACCATGGATTGAAGTGGAGTACTGAGTTAACTATCACGCTGACACGGGAGTATGATTATAGTTCCTGCCCTTATCAGCAGTTATGGGCCGCCGCAAGAAAGTAGGCGATTCGCTACCCGAGAGATCAGTTCTTAGTGTTATGCGCCCAATCCCAATGGACGTTCAGGAGGAATGGATAGATAATAGGCAGAAAGCATCGTGTGGAGGAGGTTGATTTAGATCAGGACAGAACATTTTCAAATTTACTGCAGAATTAATACAAGGTCTTTGATTTTAGCAGGATTTTCTTGTAATTATTCAGTTATTGAGATAGGAGAATGTTGAATGCGTTGCTTTTTTCTTGGCTTTACCATGAGCATGATTGCAAGAAAAGCACCTATTTTTAATGAAATGTTAAAAACGTATCCAGACAGAGAAGGCATTTGAGGATATCGTGCTAATATCCAAGCTGTCCAGCCAGCAGAGAACATAAGGAATACCCATAGTGTAAATTTGTCGATATTCCATGTCGGATAAGAGATCACACCGATCATAAACCAGCTTGATAGGATTATTTCCGACAAAACGTCGTCTGTAAAAGTCCCGAAGAGTAGGAACGAATTCTGCCAGAGAATCTCAAAAAGTATAATCCAGAGAAAAGGGACACCTATGGCATACGGAAACCCTGTCAACCCTTTGTCTCTGTACCAATATATGGTGACTAAAAATGATGCTATGGCAAGTGAATACGTGAGCGGAAAAAGTGTATCCTGCGTCAAGGGAGAAATTGCTGACCGTACGGCAAAAACCAGAATTCCGGTCAAGCTGTTAACAACAAAGAAAATGATTAACGCAGATACTAAATACGAGAAATATATCAATGAGTGTTTATTCATTGCATTTTCTTCCAACTTTTCTCTGTTGTAATACATTCTCTGGTTCATTAATTATTCTTTTCTATATCCACAGTAGAGCCTTAATCGATATGCCTTTAGTCTTCTTGCCGATGTGGAGCCATGACCAACGCCGGGACCATGGCTCTCCGCATGGAGCACGACCTGGTTCGGGGGCGCCATTGCGCTCCCCAGAGCCGGGCCGGAGACATCGCAGTCACCCCGGTGCATGTCCAGGAAAATCCTGAGGTCATCCTCCGCGGTAGTGAGATCATAATCCATAAGGGCAACTATGTCCGGGTCGTTTGCCCGGAGAAACTGTGGATCAGAAGCATACACGTATATGTCAAGCAGCCTCTGGAGTTTGAACTGCTGCAGTGTGAGCGTCAGTCGAGCACCCCCTCAAAGGCTTCTACAAGTGATTCAGGCTGATAGGCATGTGTGCGGTACCACTCCTGCAGGATGGATTCCAGTACCGATTCAGGGATGAGATTAGCTTGGTCTAATCTCACGTTGGCATCATGCTGCACCCCTCCCACGGATGGCGAAGAATTCATTAGTATGCCTCTCCCCGCGCTTTAAATCTTTTATCGAATATCCCTTTAAGATAAATCTGACGTATCAAAAACTCTCCTTTTAGGATAAACAATTGAACGTACTGATGTGGTAACTTTTCTCAATAAACCTATGGAACTCTTTTCATATTTGTCTTTGTATTTTTTGATAGTGGCAGGCAATTATTCCTTTATTCCCAGAATGATCTGGGCAGTCTGATATCACCAGATATTTATACACGTTTTGTGAGTGTGTTAGGCACTTCTTTGCATATGCGTCATGCCTTGGTTCTACAAAAATTGAAATATGCTCGGGAGTTCCGGCTCCATGGAATCTGTAATTCCATTTTCTTTTCTGCTTAACCATCTCATAGTTATTCCTGTAGATGTAAACGGTGAGGAACGGAAATTCATTTTCGATACCGGAATCGGAGTTACTGTAATCACCAAAAGGTTTGCCGAATATCTAAGCGTGAAACCAGACGGTACTTATACCGGCAAGCGTATGTCCGGACAGGATGTTTCTATGCAACTTACAAGGTTGCAAAGAATAAGAGTCGGGCATGTTGAAAGAAGTGAATTTACTGTGGGTATTTTCGATACGTCTGCCTTTCCTTCGGAATTAAACGAGATCAGCGGAATACTGGCTCCTAATTATTTTGAAGAGGTTATTTTTACGGTTAACTTTGAAAGTAGTGAAATACTAATAAGAGGAGATCTGGATAAATTAGAGGAGCTAAGTGAATTTGTTATTCCTTTGGACGTTGAGAAACTCTGGCCTGCTATTACCATTTTTGTCAGTGTCATACTGCCCTCAAATAGGAAGACAAGACTTGAATTGGATAGCGGGAGCGATGCTTTGATCCTTAATTCTAAGTTCATGGACGAACTGAATATTGACAGGAAAGGAACCCAGATAGATATTCTAAAAGGCGTCGATGAAACTGGAAGTGAGTATGTACGGTATCTTACCATGCTAAAGGGTAAAATCACCATTGCCGGGGCGGAAGAGATATTTAAAACCGACCCGCGAGTCATTTTTCAGGATATTATCTACGATGGTTTGTTAGGGAATGAATTTCTCTTAAATTACAACGTGACCTTCGATTTAAAACATGGTAGAATGGGCTTTGCAACATTCAGTGAGATATACACTTGACATTAAGAACGTTAAGACTCATTGCAAATTCTCTCTTTGCATAAAAGCCGACACTTGCTCCACGCACCCAACACAAAAAAAATTCACTAAAAAGGTAATTTCAATAGGGCGATTGCATTTTGATAATTATGGAGCCATCCGCTGCGGATTCTGACAAGATGAGGTTTGCTCTTCTCATAGATGCTGAAAATGCAAGACCAACTCTCATAGACTCGGTGATTGATGAGGTTGGCAAATACGGGCACATTATCATAAAACGGATATATGGAGATTTTACCATGCCAAATATGAATCCCTGGAAGAAAGTGGTAACGGATCTGGCAATACAGCCTGTTCTCCAGTTGCACAATGTTTCTGGCAAGAATTCATCTGATTTTGCAATGACCATCGATGCCATGGACATACTTTACAGCAAGGAGATAGACGCCTTCTGTCTGGTTTCAAGCGATAGCGATTTCACCAGACTCGTAACCAGGTTGAGAGAAAACGGCAAATTTGTAATGGGGGTAGGGAAAAAGGGAACGTCGTCATCACTGGTGAACGCATGTAACGTGTTCGTCTTCACGGAGATTCTCGAGAGTACAGAGAAAGAGGCCAAGACCAAGATCAGGTCACCTAAAAGAGAATCCCTGAAGAGCGATGAACTGAACCTTATACTCGATCGGGCATATGAAATGTGTGAACAGGAAGACGGGACAGCGAGGCTTACCTGTATCGGCATATCAATCAGGAAAATTAATCCGGGTTTCGATGCCAGGGCATACGGTTACACCAAGCTGAAAGGTCTTTTTGAGGCACTTAACGATAAATTCGGCCTGGAGCAGGTAAACACGGAAGATAATGTCCCTGTCTATTTTGTCAGGCGCCTGAGACACGACCATGACTCCTCAGGTCAGGCTGATCAGTGACCAGGGTGGACACATGAATGAGACCGGTAGTCGGAGTATCAACGCAGGTTTTTCGTCGGATTCCATATTGTATATCCAGGGAAAGTTTGAGAAATGGCATGGCCAGGATGGTTCGGTCAGTAAGCACGTAGGGATACTTGGAGGCAGAAACAAGCTAAAACTGGAATTTTTTGAGGATTTTACCTCAGACCTTCAGCCGGTTTGCAGGGACATTCACCGGCTAGGGTACGCGAAGTCCAGGGCTGAGATCCTTCGGATCATGCACAGCAAGGATATGCCCGCCGGTTCCATTCCATTCTTTGGTAAAGTGGATGTCATTCTATCAGGGCTATCAGATGCCTGTGGTTTTCGCAAACAGGGAGATGAACTGGATTGGTGGTAAATAAATGATCGTATTGAAACAGGCTTTTTTTGCTGTAAAGGAGCAATGAAGCTATGACTGCTGGCGGGTCAACTAAGAAGCAGGCAGCGTTTATAAATAAACTTATCAGTCAGGACATAAACCTAAATGAAGTCCTGGAAAAGTATCTTCTGCATCACAATATTGGAAGGATATCCGATCTGTCGCTAAAAGAGGCGTCGGAAGTGATTGGCATTCTGAAAAGCAGTGGAGAAAAAAGACATTCGCAAGGTGAGGCCACAGTCAACGGCGCTTCCCCAAAGCAGCTATCATTCATACATGACCTTCTGGTAAACGGGGAAAGATCATCACACGTTTCCGTATTCCTGGAAGCCAGGGGGAAGAAAGCACTTGAGGAGCTTTCGGGTCCGGAGGCATCGGACTTGATCAGCGATTTGAAGGGAGTGCCAGCGCTGGATGCGGAGAACAGGGGAAGCCGTCCAATCAGCTCCAGACAATTGAAATTCATCAACAGTATGCAGAAGACCGATCAAATCAGCGAAAAAGTGCTGCGTTACCTGAAGAAGGTTCGGAAAGGTTCAGTGGAGGAACTCTACTCATGGGAGGCAAGCGACCTTATTTCATCAATAAGAAACCGTGATCTTTGAATAGTTTTCTCCGGAAACCTGTTAGGTATCAGTATTGAACATCAAGCCGGATCGTCTTATTTCGGCGCGGGTGTATTTTCGTTTTTGTCAGCGTCTGGAACTTTGGTCCTGGTGTTTCTTGGCAGGTGCCAGGTAAGTGTCATGAACCCGCCGATCACTCCGATGATGAAACCTATAATGAGCCCGCCTGACGTGCCGTACCAGCTGGCAATGGAAAGGATGATGATCAGTGAACCAAGGAGGAAGTGCCGATTTGGGTAGTACAGCGAAATTATGGAGGCTGCCACTATGCCCGTCCCCCAGGTAATGCCCACCAGTCCGAAAAGGAAACCGTGTACAAGGATAGTTATTCCAACCCCAGCAATAACTAATCCGGCAGCGGCAGATGCTACAGCCGAATCTATTATGGACTTCTCGATCCTTACCATCCCACTCTGATGCTTTTCAGTGTATTAAAATTATGACCCATAGAGGGTGCCCTCCTTGGAGGGCTGAGGTGTCTACTGCAGCGTTACCGATTTCGAGTTAAAAGCTTCCGGCGCCGTGAAATCTACCAGCGCTGGCGTTCCTGCTTCAGGTGTGAGCTGGCCCACCACTGTCATACCCTGTGTTATGTTTGTTCCAAATGCGTTTGTCACATTGAGTATTATTATTGCCTGGTCGTCCCCGCTTATGACGGGGAATCCTGCCGTCAACCTGCCAGTAGGGTTGAAGAATGCAATGACTCCAAAGTTTGTTGCATCCTTGTGCGTTGCGCTCATGTTGTTCCACACGCCGAGACCGAACAGGTTCTTTGTTCCATTCTGTGATACATCCTGGAATAGTGAATTGTTATACACCAGCACCGAAGTTATGCCATTGATCGAGAGACTTATACTCACGTTTGCCAGGTTTACCGACGACGCTCCTGACAGAGGTCCTACGAATATTGCCATATCCTTCACTCCACCTGCTGCAGGAGGAGAAGCACTATCAAAGCCAAGTATCTGCTTTATTTCTATACCTCCGGAAACCTGGTTTATGGTGGTTGTACCGGTTTCGGTGGCCTTGAGTTGTAGCACCGATACCGTATGTAGAAGTACAGTTGCGGCAACCGCAGCTACCAGAACCATTGCAATGAATATTATTAGGACTCCAATGCCCGTCTCGGATTTGACATCCGATTTCAGGCTGAAATATTTCCTGAGCAACCTCTTAACAGTTACTACGGTTCTGTTCATGTTCATATGCACTCCTGTATTATGTCTGGTACTAGTGTATATGACTGGATTTGTATTTAAACTATAAACGGTAAGAATGCGAAATTTTTCGTGGCCAAGTGTCAGGAAACCCCGTTTTTTCCATACACAGATTCAGATATTGTTCCCTCACCTATAGCCTATATGTCCATGGGCAAAAAACCGTTTTATCTCATTCTATTGATGGTATCCGGATATCATGTTAAGTACTGATGATAAAAGGTTCATTGTCCAGAGCATAGAAGGCGGATACAAGGTGAGCGATCTGGCAAAGATGTTCTCGGTTACCCCAAGACGCATCCAGCAGATCATAAGGGAGGGAACTGATACCGCAGAAGCTAAACACCGGGACCAATCGATTCCAGACAACACTGCAAAGGAAATAGAAGATCTCTGGAACTCTTATAAGATTGGGTCAAGAACAATTTTCTATCTTCTGAAAAGCAAGGGCAGGGACGTCTCTTACTATCAGATATACAACTACATGAGAAACAGGAACATGATCAGGAACCGGAAACCCGGCAATGGCCAAAACCAGAAATCAACAGCAGAGCCTCCTTTCAACACCCTGTTCATGGATTATCATCAGAGCAGCATTGAATCACCCTATGCCCTGATATGCATAGATATGTCCACAAGAAAGGTTCTATCGCTCATAGAGTCCAGGAAAATAACTAAGGAACTTGTGGAGGCTACCATGAATTCAATAGGATCGATGGTAGACCAGAACAAGCTAAAAATAAACAGGCTTATACTGAGGGATGGCGTTTTAAGTGTTCTTTACGGCGCTACCGACCTGAAGTATTCCATCATGAAGATGGGAGTGGAGAACGTTGAAACGGACAGGGCAGGAAGCAGATATCACCTTTCGCTGTCGAGGTTCTGGCAGAACTATGATCGTTTCAGGTGGACATTCAGCCGGCCCGAAAGTTTTGTATTCTGGTACAACAACAGGCCCATCATGAGGTTCGAGAATAAGGTGACGACACCGGAACAGATAATGGAACAGTATCTTGTGGAGAGGAGGCCCTCTTCCGGTCCACAGAGAAAATCATAAATTGATCCAGGCACTTAACAGCTGTTGGGAAAAACAGCAATAATAATGGCAGGTGGAATGGGGACCAGGATGCATGATCCCGAGAAATGCCTGATCAGGATTGGGAAATATAGCATAATCGCAAAACTGTCTGAGGTTCTTTCACATTCAGGCTTTGAGATTGTCATAGCAATTACCCGTCTGCACAGGAAAGTTACCCATTTTGCTGAAGAAAATAGCATAGATATAGTTTACACTGCTGGTTCGGGCTACGAAACGGACATGGGTGAAGCTGTTGTCTCTCTAGGCCGGGTTCCCGTCCTTGTGGTACCAGGCGATTTGATAACGGCTGACAGGAATCTGTTCCTGGAAGTGTGGGAGACCGGAACGCGAGGCGAGGCGGAGGTGGTAACATTTACGCTGAATGGGAACTTCAGCGGCATTTCTGTTATAAACAGGTTGCCGTCGATCGGCATGCCCATGGATTTCGAGACTGTTGACATAAGAAGCGGCGGATCCTTCAATGTGAACACTCCCGCCGATCTTGAACTTGCGAGATCCTACTTCCTGACACCATAGGATATGGACGTAGAAGACGTAATTTCCTTTATTTCATGGCATATGTCGGCGACGGTTTTCTCCACACCGAATATCCTGAAATAGTTCTCCCTGTCGCTCACGGAAACCATGCTTGATTCATTCTCAGAGTCCACCAGGAAAAGCAGTTTTCCGTCCCTGAAAAACTCAGTGATTAGTTCTTTCATGCCATTTCCCGGTTCCTTTACCACCCTGCTTGTTAGCACGACATACCCGTATCTTTTGGACGCGTGGTGTATTTCATCCAGCTGCAGGTCAAGATCCGCATCAGTAGCCTTGATGGAAAATGATGCAACGCCCATGCCGTTTTTCCAGAGGTTGTACGATAGTCCTAGCTGAGGAAATTCATCCTCTATGACAAGAATTTCCTCCAGCTGTTCGTCGCTACGGTTGTAAGGCACCCAGTTGGTTCCATCCGGCGTTGTGAAACTCAGGAAGCTGGATCCATATACTTCACGAAGAAGATCGGGAGTGAACATTCTCAAAGGATATCCTTCCCCAATAACTCTGCCACCCTTCATCATAATGACCCTGTTGCAAATCCTGTAGAGAAGGTTTACGTCGTGTAGGACAACTATGACGGTCTTTCCAAGCTGCTTCAGGTTGACGATGAGGTCTACGATCCTCAATTCCTTGTCAACGTCAAGGAAGGTTGTCGGTTCGTCGAGCATTATTATCTCAGTGCCCTGGTATAAAGCTCCAGCTATCATTACCAGCCTGCGCTCTCCGCCGCTAAGTTCCTCAAACTTCCGATGCTGGAGGTGAGCAATTCCGCACCTGTCAAGGGATTCCCTCACTCTCGATTCATCCACGGGATCGTTATATCTGGACATTGAGACGATGTTCTCTACCGTAAAGTTCATGGGTGTTGGCGTTTCCTGCTGCACTACTGAAATCTTTCCTGCGGCTTTTGCCCCCCTCAAATCGCTGATGTTATTTCCATCAATCAGCACGGTACCTCTTATGGGTTTCAGATATCCATAGAGGATCTTCAGCAGTGTGGATTTTCCCGATCCGTTAGGCCCTCCAATTCCGGTTATTGTACCATCCCCAATCGTTATGTGTTCCACGTTCAGGCGAAAGTTCTGGGTACCATACTCAATATCACGCGCATCAATTTTCATAGCTGCCACTCGCCATCCTCCTCAGGAGGTAAAGAAAGAAGGGTATTCCAATCATCCCTGTCACTATCCCCACCGGTATAACCTCGCCATTTATTGCCGTCCTTGCTGCATCATCAGCAAGCAGAAGAAACAACGCCCCCAGCAGTGCTGATGTCGGTATCACTATCCTGTTCGACCCTCCGAAAAGAAGACGGCAGATATGAGGAATAATAAGCCCTACAAACCCTATAAGTCCGCTGATGGAGACAGCGGCTGAGACGCTCAGGGCTACAATCCCCATGAGCAGGGCCTTTGTCCTCTCCACATTTATGCCAACGGAATGCGCATAGGCCTCCCCCAGCTGAAATGCATTAAGCTGGCCGCTCATGCTCCAGATGACGGCCACACTGGCTATAACCACAACTGAAACAGGTATCAGTTCACTCCAGCTTATCCCCTGAAGTGATCCAAGAAGCCAGAAGAATGCTGCATTCTCCAGCTTGATGTTTGTGTAGATGAGCAGCCCGACTATTGATGATATGAATAGTGAGATTGATATGCCGGTCAGCAGAAGATAGGTGGGTGGTGTCCGGGATCCGTGGAAAGAGAAGAGGTATACTGCAAGCACGACGATAAGGGCAAAGATGAACGCCATTATCTGCACGGAAAAAAGTCCGAAAAGCGAGAGAGAGAAAACAATTGCGGAAACTGCTCCGAGTGCGGCACCGCTTGATATCCCTATTATGTATGGTTCTGTTATGGGGTTGCGGAAAACGCTCTGGACCACGGCTCCGCCTGTACCCAGTGAGGCACCGACGATAATTGCACCGATTATTTCCGGTTCACGCAGGTAAACCACTATGACATAGCTGGTCTCAGGAATGCTGAAGTGAAATACAACTCCGATGATCGGAATCTGCGATACAAATATGTTGAATACTGTCAGGGGAGAGATTTTCACCGGCCCCAGCAGTGAGGAAAAAATTGTCGTGATAAAAAGAACGGCAGCGATTATGAATATCCATAGGATACCCTTAATCCTGCCTGGAGCAGTGGATTTAACCTTTAATGCACCAATGTTCTTTATCATACCGCATCATAGAGATCGTAATTCGGAGGATACTGAAGTGTGACTGGAAACGGGGATATGTCACTCATGTTGTAATTATCCGGATAGGCCTTTGAGATGAGCCAGCCAATTGCGTAAATAACTCTGAAATCAGGTTCATTGAAGAAGTTGTCATTGAATATTGTGTAGACCCTGCTATCCTTGAAAGCGGGGGTGCTGTTGAAAGGTTCAACCTCCGCATAGGAGTAGTTAACGTACTGGTCGAGTAGGATAATTTGGGGTTGTGCTGCAGTTATATTCTCGCCAGAATCCACGTAATATCCGCTGGCGTTGGCTGCTATGTTATGAAGGTGCGCAATGGTGAAGAACTGATTTATGAAGGTATCATTTCCAGCAGTCCAGTAGCCGGGTGAGCTAAGGTAGTAGAATATGCTCCGTTCAGCGGTCAAATTGGACAGGTTATCGGCGAAAATCTTCAGGTTATCCTGCATCCAGTGGATTATCAGGGAAGCGTTGCTCATGGTGCCTGTCAGCTGGCCAAACTCCAAAGTCTGGTTCTCTATCTGCTGAATGTTCTCAGGGTTCATCACCAGAAACGGAATGTGGAGTGTGTTCACTATGGCATTTTCCTCATTTGCGGGATAATATCCCAGCCCGGGTGCAACCACAAGCTGAGGTGAGATATTCGCAATTTCTTCAAGCGAAATATCATATCCCGAATTGCTGGTTACGATTGGCAGGGTAGAATTCGGAGGGTACGTTGAGAAGGGATCGAGACCAGCGACCTTATTAAAGGCTCCAAGTCCATACAGGGTCGAGGTCAGGGATGGCGCTAGGGATACAATTTTGGTTATGGGCTCAGTGAAGGTGTAGGCGTTTCCCGTGAAGTTATCGGGCCTTATCATATAGCTGTTGGAGTAGTTCAGGTTGACTGTCTGCATCGTACCGTTGGGGTTAGCGACTGAGACCAGCGCGATGTTTCCGTGTGACGAACCTCCACTTTCAAGCGAGTAGACGTATATTCCGGACGTTATCATCAGAGCAGCGACAATGATGGCTATCAGGTATTTTTGAACTGTATCCATGTATTCACCGTAAGTTATTTTACTATAAGTGAAGTTAGCTTACCATATAATAATTTCGCAACTGCCAATTCTCGGAAAAGTATTTTATCAAAACTATGGATATGGTCAGGCTGAACTTGGCCGGGAAGCCAGGCACTTCCTGTTACCCGAAGTCTATACGCGGGGGCGACAGCCAGGGAAGACCAACCGGACTTCTGCCAGGCCCCATGGAGTCCGTGAAATTCTGTCCCTTTGGATCGAAGGACCAGCAAGGCAGACTCAAAGGAGACTGCCCTGCTGGCTTACCAGAAGACCCCGCCAGGTCCGGAAGGGAGCAACGGTATTCTGGACTCTTGATGCTGAAGGGGTGCGGGACAGAGACGAGATGGGGGGCACCTGACAGGACATTCGGCCCGACCCTGGTGAGTTCAGCGTTATTGTATCCGGAGGAAGGATGTCCAAGATAATTCAGGACCCCATAAACGGGCCCATAAAAGTGGAAGGCTTTGTTGAGGAACTGATAGATTCGCCGGAGTTCCAGAGACTGAGGTACATCAAGCAGCTGGGGCTTCTGAACCTTGTATTTCCCGGCGCGAACCACACCAGATTTGAGCACTCCCTTGGTACCTATTACGTCGCAGGTATCATTGGGGAGTATTTTCACATTGAAGACAGGGATGTGCTCCTTGCTGCCTCCCTCCTGCACGATATAGGGCACCCACCAATGAGTCACAGCCTTGAGGATATTTTCTTGAAGCTTTACGGCAAGGATCACCAGGGTGTTGGCAGCAGCATTATTTGCGGCTCCGGCGAATATTCTGGCAGTAATATCCCCGCCATTCTCGAGAGATATTCCATAGACCCTGCACTGGTCGGAAAGATTGTGAAGGAGGGCAGCAGGGAATTCCCGCTGATATCCTCTATCATAAGCGGCAGCATAGATGCCGATGAACTTGATTACCTGAGGAGGGACGCCTTTTTCACCGGAGTTGCCATAGGGCTGGTGGATCATATGAGGATAATAAACACCATCCGGGTAGATGAGGGGGCTTTTGTGATCGAGGAGAAAGGGATACCCGCTGCTGAATCACTTCTTATCTCGAGAGTGCTGATGTACAATTCTGTTTATTTTCACAAAACGGGAAGAATTGCCCAGAATATGCTCGGCATCGCGTTGTCTTCGGCTGGCGAAAGACCAGTGGATCCCTTCATCATGAACGACTGGGATCTCATGGGATTTCTGAGGGCGCAGAAAAAGTCATCAGGGATAATTGAGGATATACTCAACCGGAGGTTGTTCAAGCGGGTAAAACAGTACAATTACTCTTCACAGAAGCTTATGGCTATAAAAGAGGCACTTGAAACACTTGACAGTACAACATTTATTGTCGATGTGATCCCCCCGATCAGCTTTTCGGGCAGGGACCGCATTAAAAGTGAGATCAGGGCCATGAGGGGTGGAAGAACGGACCAGATTGAAAGGATATCACCTCTCGTCAGGGCGCTTGGAGAGACACTTGATACGCGCAGCATAATAGTTTCTGCAAGGAAAGATTCGGTCAAGGAAATAGAAGGGGCTCTTCACAGCCTTACTTAAAGATTCTTGGCCATCCTGTATGCACCTCTGCTCTCATTGTGCTTGAGGCTGTAATAGTTGTCCAGGTGTCCGGTTATCTCATATCCATGATCCTTGTAGAATTTAATGGCGCTTTCATTCTTATCCCGGACCTCCAGAATGGATATCTTTCCTCCCCTCTGCTTCATCTGCTTCTCTATTTCAAAAAGCAATATGGCTCCGATTCCTTTCTTCTGTGAATCGGGATGTACAGCAATGCTCTCTATGTCGAATACTCCCTGTTCCATGGGCATCGCAACCGCATACCCCATGATCTTTTTCTCCTCCTCCGCTATGACATTGAAGGCACCAGGCGAGCTGAATATCTTCCTGAGCATGCGTCTTGAATATGGCCCTACCGTAAAGGCCTGATTCTCAAGCCGCTTTATCTCGGCAATATCCTCCGGATAGAAATGTCTCAGTATCAACAGTGCAGTAACATTTGCCATCTTATTATCTTTTAAATCAGATTTTATAATTACTCATAATTGGGTAATTACGCAAATATTTATAATTAACATATGGATGCTCAAAGGAGCACGTATGATAGACGAATCCTTAAGGAGTCTCGCAAAGGGGAGGCCCATACTCATTTTCGATGCATCTGACCGCGAAGGCGAGACGGATATAGTTGTCCCGTCCCAGTTCATCACACCAGAAATTGTCCGTTTCATGAGGAAAAATGGCGGTGGCCTCATTTGCACCACCGTAAAGGGCGATTTTGCCAGGCGATCCGGACTGGTCTATCTCGAAGACATACTTCGAAATCAGTACGGCAAGGATTCTGAGATAACAAGAACAGATGACATGAAATATGACAAGAACAGTTCATTCAGCTTGACAATAAACCACAGGTCCACTTTCACCGGTATTTCTGACAGAGACCGTTTCCTGACTATATCTGAACTTGCGGGATTCATCTCCCGTTCAAAGGGACTGCCGGATGCTAGAAAAGAATTCGCGAAATTATTCAGGGCTCCAGGACACGTAATACTCCTCATTGCAAGAGATGGCTATTTCAGCGAGAGGAGAGGACACACTGAACTCAGCACGTATATGGTTGAAAAAGCCGGTCTTATCCCATCAGCAACTATCGTCGAGATGCTCAGCGATACCGGTAATTCAATGACCAGGGCTGAAGCCATGGAATTTGCGCGTGAACATTCGCTAAGTTTTATAGACGGAAAGGAGATTATCGATTCGTGGTTGAATGACCAGGGTAATGGCTACGGGAGTTTTCGATATAATTCATCTGGGGCACATACATTTCCTGAAGGAATCGAAGAAATTGGGTGATGAACTGTTTGTAGTTGTCGCCAGGGATTCTACTGCCGCTAAGAACGGAAAAAGCCCTATTTTCAGCGAGGGAACCCGGTTGCAGCTAGTTTCTGAACTCAGGATCGTGGATCACGCCATCCTTGGCCATGAAGGTGATATTTTCCAGACTGTTTCCGACGTCAGACCGGATGTGATAACCCTCGGATTCGACCAGAAATTCAATATTGATGCGATCGTAAAGCGGTGTGATGAAATGGGATTGAATATACGAGTTGAGCGCATTTCAAGGTTCGAGTCTGACTCAATCCAGAGTTCTTCGCAGATAAGGAGAAAGCTTCTAGAGGAGATCGAGAACAGGCTATGAAAATAATAGGCGTGGCTGATACTACATTTGCCAGGTTCGACATGGGGGCATCAGCGATAGACGAATTAAATTCGATTGGAACAGGATTCAGGATATTGCGTTATACAGTTCCAGGGATTAAGGACCTGCCCGTTGCATCTTCCATACTGTTTTCGAGGGGATGCGACATTGTGATAGCATGCGGGATGCCAGGGGCAAAACCTGTCGACAAGGCATCCGCCCAGGTCGCGTCCACAGGCCTGATGCAGGTTCAGCTGATGCACGGAAAACATATAATAGAGATTTTTGTCCATGAAGATGAGGCCAAGGACGGGAAGGAGCTAGCCTGGCTATGTGATCGCAGATCAAGGGAGCATGCCAGGAATGTCTATCTCCTCTTATTCGATCCTGACAAGCTGACCGAATCAGCAGGCCAGGGACTCAGGCAGGGATTCGAGGATGCAGGATCCGTAGCCAGTGGTTCAGGCGCATACAGGCACTAGGTGTTGTTATGAAAATAGGAATAGTAGTATCGGAATATAACTTCGACATAACCAGCATGATGCTGGAGCGGGCTATTGAGGAAGCCAGGTTCCTTGGTGTAGACATATTCAGGACAATCAAGGTCCCCGGGACATTTGACATACCACTTGGCGTTAAAAAGCTCCTTCAATACAAGGAAGTGGACGGGGTAGTTACACTGGGTGCTGTCATAAAGGGGGAAACTGGGCACGATGATATTATAATGCAGAATTCTGCCAGGAAAATTGAAGATCTGATGTTAGAATACTCAAAACCGGTTGCTCTGGGAATATCAGGTCCGGGCGAAACGCGGCTGCAGGCTCAGGCGAGGATAGAAATGGCTAAGGATGCCGTGCAGAGTGTCGTCAAGATGATAAAGAGGCTTGCCGAAGCATAGACAGGAGATGTTGAAATGAAAATCAGCGATAGCATAGAACTCATAGACGGCACCATGGCAAACTGCTACTCTGTCAATCTGGAAGGTAAAGCTATTCTCTTGGATGCCGGAATGAAAGGATCGGGGAGAAAAATCATAGATTTTTATCGCAATATAGGAGTAAGCCCTGAACTGATCCTGATTACACACTACCATCCGGATCACGTCGGAGGGTTATTCATCCTATCAGAAGAGTTTCATCCGCAGATATATGTGCCAGACTCCGAAGCTGAAGTTATCGCCGGACATTCAAAAATTGTGCCAGCAAAGAGCCTAAGGTCAAGATTGATAGGTTCCATAGCCAGAACAAAACCGGTCACAGATGTCAACCTGGTATCGAAACTCAGCCTTCAAGGACTGCAGGTGGTGGACACGAAAGGTCATACACCGGGGAGCACATCATATTATTTCCCTTCACTGAAGGCACTGTTCGTTGGCGATGCTGTGAGTGTAAGGAACGGAAAAATGGAAATAAACAGGGCATTCACGCTGGATTACCCCACGGCAGAAAAATCCAGGGATAAGATTTTGCAGTTCCACGGCGTGACAGTCTATCCCGGTCACGGCAAGCCCGTCGTTATTTCATGAATATTTTCTAATCTCGCCGGCAGTAAGGTCAATATCGGCAAACGCATCATGATTGTGCAGGCTTTCCTCACTCCGCGACATTATTCTGATTATGGCGTCACTCTCGAGCCTGTCTATTCCCTTACAGATCGCCTTGGCTATGTCCCTCGCCACGTCCTCGACAAAGCGCGGATTTTCGTGACTCCTGAGGACAAACATGTCCGATTCTTTGTCTGTCTGGACGCTTGCAAGTGGACCCCCAGATATTGACTCTATCAGTTCAATGATCCCGTCAGGTTCTGGGACGTAACTCCCGAAATTGGATATTGTGACCCAAAGCCGATTGCGCTGGCTGTGCGTGACTGTTGGGATCTTATTAAGGAATCCTGCCTGATCCGGGTATCTTTCTGCAAGAATCGATCTCGTTCCTTCCATTGTGCAGGGGCAGGCTGTGAATATTGTAGTTCCCAGCGTGAATGAATTTATCTCAGTCCCATCCGATCTTGATTCGCTGGAATACTCAATCTTGTAGGGAACATAACTTTTCAGTCTATCGGTAGCCTGAAACTCCCTCAAGTATGTGGCCTCAATCTTAACCACAGCATGTTTGCTGTATGGATTGCCCTTAAGAACAAGCCTGGCAATGTGCCGGACAGTCTCGATAGTATCCTCAACCGGTTTTCCTATCTCGGAAATAACGGGATCCAGCATGCTGGAAAAGTGTGCCCCCCTCATTTCAGCCGGGAGATCTAAGCTGACCGATACTGTCGCAATTGACTCAGTTCGCTTCCCACCAAAGACGAGCTTTATGGGAGTTCTGTAACCATCGATCCCCACGTTTTCTATTGGCAGGTTTACACGGGGGGTATCATCCTGAGGTATCTTTCTTCCGGTCTGTTTCATTTTTGGCCTTTTCTGGCTTCATCGTACTTCTTCTTAAGAATCTCTTCCAGTTCCCTGTATTTTTCCTCCAGGGAGGCCTGCTGCTTCTCAAGCGTCTTGATCCGGATTTCGCTCAGTTCTTTCTGTTCTGATAGTTCATCTATCAGCTTCTTTCTGCTCTCTACTTCATACAGTACCGGCCCTACGTTCTTGAATACCTTGACCCCGTCATTAATGCCTTCAAGCTCTTTGATGGTCTTGTCTAGTTCCTTAATTCTCACGTCTAGCTGGTATTTCTGGGTAGCTACCTGTTCTATCTGGGTCTCAAGCTGCTGTGCCTGTTTGATCTGGTTCTGTAAATAAGCACTCAAATTAGGTTCCATTTATTTCACTTCCTTCAATATTTTCTCTATCATGATAAGCCACCGGGTCAGCGAACTTACGCTCGCTCTTAATGAAACTGAATCAGGTGCTTCTATATAAATATAGGAATCCTCATTGCTTACGAATGTCATCTTACCCCGGCCCACCTGGTCGCCCTGCTCAGGCTGCATTGTGGAAAGGTACCTGGAAAATTCTGGATCATTAACCCGGATCTTTACCCTGTACATCAGCTATCATATGCCTTATTCAGATAAAAAATGTTAGACGGGCTGGTCTTCGGAAGAAACTGTTGTGCTATCAAAAGATGCATGAATTTTCAAAGGCAGCTAAACGGGAAGGCATGTGACGGGTTTCCTGCGAAAGTATTAAATTTCATATATGATAACTTGCCAGTGGGCTCGTGGCCTAGTTTGGATAAGGCACCGTCCTTCTAAGTCGGTGATCGAGGGTCCAAATCCCTCCGAGCCCGTATCGCACAGTCCATAATTGAATTGAGAAATAGCACGGGAAATCCTAAGAAGAATCATTGCCATGGCTGTATATCCGCCATATTTGTACCACAAAAGCAATATGAAACACG
>JAJYUG010000076.1 GCA_021792655.1 Thermoplasmata archaeon
ATGCTGTTGACTATTCCGGTTATCCTGACTGCAGGCCTGAATTTTTTTCCTCAATGGAACGAAGCATAAATCTCGGAACGAAGGCTGGGATCAACGGACGTATAAGGATTGCGGTCCCGCTTCAGTTTCTCACCAAGGGAGAAATCATAAGGAAAGGCTTCAGCCTCAATGTTCCCTACGAAATGACTTATTCTTGCTACAATGGTGAAGATGAAGCGTGCGGTGAATGTGACTCATGCCTGCTCAGGCTCAAAGGGTTCATGGAAGCCGGAATACATGACCCGATAAAATATAAGAAATACCCTGAGTTCTACCTGGATTTTTTAAAAAAATGAAGATTTAGAGTTTCCCTGCAAGAAACTCATCGACCTTTTTGCAGCTTGCATTTACGGATTCCACGGTTTTGTTCCAGAGGAGTTTTTCATCATTGTTGAAATCCATGTCATATATCTCCTCCACGCAGTTTTCGCCTATTCTTATGGGTACTCCAATGAAAATATCCTTCACTCCGTAATGCTTTGCATGGCTTCCAGTTAGAAAGGCTGCACAGGGTATGACCCGGTTTTTACCCTTTATTATGGACTCAACCATTGCTGTGATGGAAATTCCAGGAGCATAGTATGCGCTTCCGGACTTCAGGAAGTTTACTATCTCCCCACCGCCAAATCTTGTTCTCTTTATGATCTCATCAATTTTTTCCTTTGACATCAGGTTGCTAATGGGAATACCGGCTACGCTGGAATACCTGACAAATGGAACCATGTCATCGCCGTGTCCGCCTATGACAAATGCGTTAACATCTTCAACCGACACCTTAAGCTCCTGGGCAATGAAAGTCCTGAACCTTGCGCTGTCCAGCGAACCTCCAAGACCTATGATTCTCGACGGAGCAATTCCGGTGATTTTCTGCAGGGCATAGGCTATTATGTCCGCCGGGTTTGTAACAACAACGAGTTTTGCATCCGGGGCGTATTTCTTTATGTTTTTCCCGACATCAGTCATGATCTCTACGTTCTTCTGGAGAAGGTCATCCCTGCTCATTCCCGGTTTTCTTGCTAGACCGGCCGTTATAACTATAACATCGGAGCCTTCGAGATTTTTGTAGTTCCCCTTGTCAACAGTTGTAAAACCAAGGACGTTGCTATCTGACTTCCAGTGCGGTCCGCCCTCAAGTATGTCCAGTGCCTTTCCCTCTGGAATGCCGTCTACGACATCAAACAGATATACGTCTCCCATTTCCTTGAGTGCCAGTATCTGCGCCACTGTCGCACCAACGTTTCCAGCCCCTATAACTGAAATCTTAGGTCTCGTCATGCATAGGTATCGCTGGAACGGATAAAAAATGTTTGGAAATGCCCAGCCTTAAACTCACTGAAACAATATTAGATGGTTGTGGTGGAATACATTATCAGGATTATATAGCCATATGCACCAGTAACGATGGCACTCAGGAGCAACAGCAACTTTATTTTTGTCTCTGAATTCATTATGGAATAATGTTGAAAATTATTTAAAAATTTGTCCCAGAATTCACTGCAGGTTACCTAGCATTTCATTGCTTTGATAAAAGGGTATATATTCAACCAATAAATTACGTTCAGGTTTGAATAAGGATCGGAGTAAACAAAATCCTTATACACGATAAGAATGATAGATAAAAGGTGAAGAAATGGCACAGCAAAAACCACACATAAATTTAGTAACCATAGGACATGTAGATCATGGGAAATCAACGCTCGTAGGCAGACTACTGTTTGAGCACGGAGAGGTCCCTGCCCATATTATTGAACAGTACAGGAAGGAAGCCACTGAGAAGGGAAAGGCAACTTTCGAGTTTGCCTGGGTAATGGACAGGCTGAAGGAAGAGAGGGAAAGAGGAGTTACAATTGATCTGAACCACAAGAAATTTGAAACAGACAAATACTACTTCACCCTGATAGATGCTCCCGGTCACAGAGACTTTGTAAAGAACATGATAACCGGCACCAGCCAGGCTGATGCTGCTATGCTTGTAGTTTCCAGCAGGGACGGGGAAGGAGTTATGTCCCAGACAAGAGAACACGCATTTCTTGCAAGAACACTCGGTGTTCAGCAACTTATAGTGCTGGCAAACAAGATGGACGTTACCCAGCCACCATACAGCCAGGAAAGATACAACCAGGTCAAGGCAGACATTGAGAAGCTTCTCTCTTCAATAGGATTCAGGAATGTACCCATAATACCGATAAGTGGTTACAAGGGGGACAATATACTGAAACCTTCACCAAATCTGAAATGGTATAGTGGGCCGACTTTGATTCAGGCACTGGATTCACTTAAGGTTCCCGAGAAACCTACCAACAAGCCTCTGAGACTTCCAGTACAGGATGTTTATTCAATTACTGGTATAGGTACCGTACCTGTAGGCAGAATTGAAACTGGAATACTGAAGGTCGGGGACAAGGTTGTTTTTCAGCCGGCAGACAAGCAGGGCGAGGTTAAGTCAATAGAGATGCATCACGAGAACATGACACAAGCTGAACCTGGCGATAACGTAGGATTCAACGTAAGGGGAATAGCAAAGAACGATGTCAAGAGAGGAGATGTCTGTGGATCTCAATCCTCGCCTCCGACAGTCGTGAAGGGATTTACGGCGCAGATTGTTGTGCTTAACCACCCAAGCGTGATAGCGGTAGGCTATAAGCCAGTATTCCACGTACACACATCTCAGGTCGCGTGCCGCATCGAGGAAATCGTCAAGACACTTAACCCCAAAGATGGAACAACACTGAAGGAAAAACCAGATTTCATAAAGACAGGCGACATCGCAATAGTGAAAATCATACCTGACAGACCGCTGGTTATTGAAAAGGTTTCGGAATTCCCGCAGATGGGAAGATTCGCTGTCAGAGACATGGGTCAAACCGTGGCTGCTGGTCAGTGTATTGACGTAGAAGTAAAGTAAGGTGAAATGATTGGCATCATATAAAGCAAGGATTTCACTGAGCGGAACCGAGCATGGCATCGTTGATGTTGTGTGTGACGAAATCAAAGGAATTGCAAAGAGAACCGGAGTCGAGGTTCACGGCCCGGTACCATTACCTACAAAACGCCTGGTAGTACCAGTAAGAAAGAGCCCCGACGGAGAGGGGTCACCCACATGGGACAGATGGGAGATGAGGATCCACAAGAGACTCATAGACGTCGATGCCGATGAGAGAACCCTGAGGCAACTCATGAGGATACCAATACCCGACGGCGTTCAGATAGAGATTCAGATCAAAAGCTGAATACCTAATTTATTTTTATCATATGTTAAATAATACTTTTCCATTACGTTTTTAATAATAACTGGTGTTAATTTATGGGTCGAAAGGAAGACAATATTGCAAAAGCAATGGCATTGATTGAAAATCCGGAAAGAATCAGAAATATAGGGATAGCTGCACACATCGATCATGGCAAGACGACACTGAGCGATAACCTGATTGCCGGTGCAGGCATGATGAGTGAGGAGCTTGCAGGTAAACAGCTAATGCTGGATTTTGATGAGCAGGAGCAGGCAAGAGGAATCACCATAAACGCGGCTACAGCGTCAATGGTCCATGTTTTCAACGGCGATGATTATCTTATCAACCTGATAGACACGCCAGGCCACGTTGACTTTGGAGGGGACGTGACAAGGGCAATGAGAGCTGTCGATGGTGCCATCGTTGTCGTGGACTCCGTTGAGGGCGTCATGCCACAGACCGAGACCGTTATAAGACAGGCGCTCAAGGAAAGAGTAAAGCCAGTACTTTTCATAAACAAGGTTGACAGACTGATAAACGAGCTAAAGCTCAACGCCGAAGAGATGCAGAAGCGGTTCATGAAGATCATTACCGATGTCAACAGACTTCTTATGAAATATTCGGCTGAGGAATTCAAGCAGGCATGGCAGGTTAATGTTCAGGAAGGAAGAGTAGCTT
>JAJYUG010000077.1 GCA_021792655.1 Thermoplasmata archaeon
TCATCACCGGCAAGCAATTTTCTGAGCTGCTTGGCGTCAGCACGATTGGCAAGCATGTATGGGGATTTTACTCCTGTAAGCAGAACAAGTACCCTTATCTTCTTGTTATAGAATCGTTCCACGCTTGCTCCCCATATTATTTTTGCATTTGGATTAATACGCTTTTGAACTTCGTTTGTTGCGCTTTCTGCTTCGCTAACTGTCATGTCATATCCGCCTATGATGCGTACTATGCAATTCCTGGCATCGCTTATGTCTGCTTCCACTAACCTTGAAGTCAGTGCTTCGTTTATGGCCCTAAGAACTCTGTCATCGCCAACGCTGGATTCACCAGTCCCAACCATTGCCACGCCACCATCCTTCATTACTGCCTTCACGTCTGCATAATCAACATTTATTATTCCAGTCAAGGTTATGAGTTCTGTCATTCCCTTTATTGTTTCACCCAGCAATGTGTCAGCATAACCGAAGGCGGTCTCTATGGATAGCCCGGGGACCTCTTCAAGCAGCTTGTCATTAGGTATGGCGATCACTGTGTCTGAATATTGTGCAAGTTTTTCCAGCCCATTTAGGGCGTTCTCCATACGGATATCTCCCTCTGATTTGAATGGAAGAGTGACAATTGATATTACTGTGGAACCGGCATCCTTCGCAGATTTAGCTATGACGGGTGATGCCCCTGTTCCAGTACCACCTCCAAGTCCGCATGTGATAAAAGTAATATCTGTGCCATAGGTCATCTTCTGTATGGGGATTATGTCTTCCAGTGCGCAGTTCTCACCTATTTTTGGTTCTGCTCCAGTGCCGTCTCCGCCCATGAGATTCCTGCCTATCAGCATTTTCTTCCGTGTTCTTAAGCTCAAGAGATGCTTTGCATCAGTATTTACTGCAATTAACTCAGCCCCATTTACACCAGTCAAATTGAGGCGTTCGACAGTATTGCAACCCCCTCCACCGCAACCAACAATTTTTATCCTGACCTTCTGCTTGTTCGCGATTTCTGCTATCCTTACATCCTCCGGTGCTGGAGGAAAATTGTCGAAACCGTCCCAGAATCCTGACTCGGATACCTCTTCTTCGAGCAACACCGATTTAGAAATTATATCCATTATGTCATTCATATGTCTGATAATATGTGTTAAACTGTATTTAAATGTTTGTTTCTTATTTTTGCTTTATTTTAGCCATTTTTATTAATAGCTAAATTTATGTTGAGTTAACATTTCAAATGTTTTGTCAGACAAAATACCAATTAGCTTTGGCTAAACTTACAAACTATTTTTTAATATCTGCCTATACCGTAGTGTATGCTGAAGGATGTGCTGCTAAATTCTGAGGCCATAAAAATAGGAGATTTTGTACTTACTTCCGGCAAGAAGTCCTCTTACTACGTCGACATAAAGGAGGCTGCCACTGACCCAAAAGTCCTGAATGCAATTTCTGTTGAGATATCAAAAAATATAACTGCTCAGAAGATCGCTGGAATGGAGCTTGGTGCAGTCCCCCTCGTCGTATCCGTCTCCCTGTTAAGAATCATACCATACGTGATACTAAGAAAGGAAAGGTCTCATGGCACTAAGAAACTTACAGTGGGTAAGATAGGAGCCGGTGAGGAAATAGATATGATAGAGGATGTTGTCACTACCGGCAATTCTCTCCTAAAAGCCATAAACATAGTCAGGGACAACGGTGGTGTCGTAAAAAGAGCCGTTTGTGTGGTCGACAGAATGGACGGTGGATCAGAGTTGATGAGAGAAAATGGTGTTGAGCTGATACCGCTTCTAAAAATTTCTGACCTTGAAAATATCAGCTGAGGGAATCGTCGATTCTCCCGATCTCTATCGGAGTCGTAGACTTGCCAACAAATATTCCCTTACTGTTTGCAAGGATTGATGAACCCACGAAAATGCTGCCGAAATTTGCCGTGCCGGGCTTTGCGTTTACCTTGAATAGATCGCTTATCTTCTTGAGTTCCTCTTCTGTGGCTTCCGGTGAAACCAACATCCCCTTGTTTGTTACTACCCCGACACTACCGACAGTCTTTACACCGCCAATTGTGTCCTTTACAACTTCTACTCCCAGCGCATCCTCAATCTTCTTTTTTGAAGATTCTGTGAATGACTTGTGGATCATGGCAGCATGGTCATTTGTGATTATGTCATTCCCTATGGCATTTATCTTGTCCTTCAGAAAAAGGACATTCCTGTCTCCATAAATTTTTTGAGATGTCCCGTTATCCGCGCTGCTTGAGAGAATTATTCCATTGGAGTTCATAACAGAAAGGCAGCCAATTAAGTAGGAATTGTCGATTATTGTTCTGATTGCTTTGACTCCGAGAATTTCATCAAATTCCTTTTCTGCGCTCTCGGGCATTGTTTTGGGAATAAAGGCGATGTCCTCCCACACTCGGGAATAAACCCCAATAAAATCGCTATCCAAAATTGATAATTTTTTTATCATGTAATTTTAATCTATGGCAATAGAACTTCCGTCGTTCCTTCCTGAAGTTTTATAATCTTTACCTGGATGGATGATGGAATCTTCTTCTTGCCTCTTGACCAAATGAGTTCGTTGACCCTGTTGTCCACCCAGATCTTATCCGGCTCTGCCTTGGAGAAGCGGGCAACGCTCTCTTTTATTATCTTAACAGCCGTGTCGGCTCTTCTGGAGCGTGAGGACAATTTTGCCTTCCTCAGGGGTATCATCAAAAGCATCTCGTTGCTAACCTGATTTTCTACCATATTTTCACCTTAGAGCTTAAGCCCGTTTCTTCTCCAGTTTCGCCTTCTGGGATTCTGGGTGACATGCCTGTCTGTCCTCATCATTACCCAGCCAGGAACTCTCCTGTTTTCGTTTATTCTTTTCATTAATCTTATTTTTCTTCCTGTCTCTTTGTTTCGGCTCATTTATCTCTCCTCTCTATCTTGGTTTCTCTCTTGGTTTCTAGGAATTTTGAAAGTATATCCTTTATATCCGTATCTGTGAGTAACCTATTAACTCTTCCCATATTGGCCAGCTGGATAAGCTGGTTTTCTACATTTTCAGCCAGATCCGGGCGCACCAGTCTTACGTTGCTCAGCCTGTCTCTGGCCTCAGGTGAAAGTATCTGTCTCAAGACCTGTTGCCTCCTAGCACGCTCAAGTTCCTGTGCCTGTCTTTGTTGCTCGGCCAGTTGCTGATCGTTTGACGATCTGCTGAGTTCCTCCATCTTTCTTCGTCTTATTTCGTTGAGTTCGTCATCATTCTCCATCTTAATCACTCATCCGAAGAACCTTTGTTGGTTGCTTGCTTCACTGAAAATTGGTTTCAGTGAACAGATGTTATTCAACCGATTGGAAAAACCTATAAAACTGTTCCCAATTTATTAGAGATATTTTTCCATGCTCTTATCGGTCTCTACAACAGCCTTCATAACGCCATTCACGGCTTTGTCTATGAAAGCCTGACCCTGCGGTGAAATCTGCCTACCTCTCTGGTTTTTCTTGACATATCCTATCTTTTCGAGAGCCTCGAGCATGTGCCTTACAATTGCCCTGCTGCCTGTCCCCGGATGATACATCCGAGATCCCCTGTCAACCCGTCCACCATATTCCGCGCTGAGCCTTGATATCCCTATTGGACCCATAACATACACCTTTCTCAGGGTTGACGCTAGTCTCCTGTAATACCAGTCCGGCTGTTCCCATGCTTTTTCCTTGTGTATTCCAGCTTTTACATACCTCAACCAGTCAGGTGATTCCAGTCTTTTATCTTCACTGAAAGCTTCCGCCATCTTGTTTATGAGCTTCTGTGTGGGAGCTTTTTTAACATCTGCCATTTATCATCACGACTTGGCGATATTAAAATACGATTAATAATTCTTTCGTGA
>JAJYUG010000023.1 GCA_021792655.1 Thermoplasmata archaeon
AAACTTAAATTAAGTCCGCACCTTTTTAGGTGTATAAAATGAGTCTCAGAAGCCAGATGAAAGTAAACAGGAGAATGATCTCCGCATTTCTTACGGGGCAGGCGCATGATCTCTACGGGCTTCTGGGCATAGCCATGGTGTCGCTCGTTATTTTCTTTCTCACCTACGGCAACATTGCCATAAGCATCCTTTCACTTCTTATAATCGCATTTTCAATGGGAATACTCGTGGACCTCTGGGCCCACGGATTCACCCACTGAATCACTTTGCTTCGGCGAGGGACTCTTCTTCCCTTATGACCTTTGACAATCTTTCTATGGCGACAGGTATCTGTTCATCCTCGGGATAGGTGAAATTCAGCCTCATGCTGTTCTTTTTCTCACCCTTGGGGTAGAAAGCGGACCCGCTGACGTATGCAACATTGTTCTTTATTGCCCTTCCAACCATTGCCGTAGTGTCCAGGCTTTCATTCAGGGTCGCCCATATGAACATCCCGCCATTTGGCTTCGACCAGGTGGAACCATCTGGGAAATATTCATCAAGGGCCTTCAGCATCAGGTCAAGTTTCCTGCTGTAGAGTTTTATTGTTTTCGGTACCTGCTTGTATATTATGCCGCGCTTCAGGTATTCATAGGCAATATACTGGGCAAGGGTATTTGTTGCGAGGTCAAGTGCCTGCTTCAGGATATTGATCTTGTCTATGACGCTGACCGGCCCCACAGTGTATCCGATCCTCAGTCCCGGTGTCATGACCTTGGAGAGTGTTCCCAGATAGATAACGTTGCCATCCTTGTCAAGGCTCCTTATGGTCGGGATTCTCGGCCCGTGGTATCTCAGTTCGCCGTACGGGTTATCCTCAATTATGGGTATGTCATTCTCGTTTGATATCTCAAGCAGCCTCTTCCTGCGCTCCAGAGACATGGTATAGCCGGCAGGGTTCTGGTAATTAGGAATTGTGTAGATAAACTTCGGTTTTATTCCCTTTGCCTTGAGATCAGAGATTTTCTTTTCCAGAAGGTCAATGCGCATCCCGTTCTCGTCCATGGGAATCCCCTGCATGTCGACGCCGTTCGCGTTGAATGCCGATATGGCACCTACGTAGGTTGGTGCCTCCGTGATTGCGGTCTCACCAGGTGTGACAAGAATCTTTCCCAGTGAATAGAGCGCCTGCTGCGAACCTGATGTTACTATTATGCCCTTTTCCTCTGAATCAATATTCTCAGTGCCTTTTATGAGTTTCTTTATCTCGGTCCTGAGCTCATTGAGTCCTCCAGTGTTCCCGTATTGCAGAGCATATTTGCCAGAATTCTTCAGGACATAGGTAATGATTTCCTGGATCTCATCTATCGGGAATGTATCCGGATTTGGCATTCCTCCACCCAGGGAAATAAGGTCGGGGGATGATGCAAATTTCAAAAGTTCCCTTATTTCTGATGGTTTCATGTATCCTACGAGCTCCGAAAATTTGAAATTCATAACTATCGGCACTAACATTGCAAATGCTCTAATAAAAGTAACCAATTGGAAAATCAAATATATTCGAAGAAATAAGAAAATTTCAATGAAAAAGTATTTTATAATCCTAGAAATCAAACCCGGATGGAAGCGGATAGAGTTACCTGGAAAATCAGCATTATCGGTGCTGTCGGGACCGGTAAAAGCTCGTTGATTTCCAGGATTGTCTACGACTCTGATTCCGCAATAGGACTGAGGAAACAGATAGCAAGGAAGAAATTGATGCTTGATTATGACGGATCTAGAGTTAACGCTGATCTCCTCTTCATAGAATCGGAAGAGGGGATCGATACCGAAAAGCTAGTTTCAGGTTCCAACGTTATTATAACCACGGCGGACCTCACCAACAGGAAATCCCTGTCGGAAGCTGAATCGATCCTCGGCGACCTGGACCGGTCAAAATCGGCTGCTGTAAAAATAGTGGCGGGGACGAAGCTCGACAGAAAATATGAGGCAGTGCTCTGGGACGAGGATTTCCAGAAACTTGAAAAGAAGTACGGGATAAAATATTTCTTTGTGTCATCCAGGGATGCGACTTCAGTAAAGGAAATGATGCAGTACATAATCAATGAACTTCTCCAGAGGTTCTACGCAAAGAGGAAGAAAAATGCCTAGGGCTGTGTGCAACCCCCTGGTTTTTCACATATCGGGAGGAAGAAGTCCGTCCTACCTTAACGGAAAATACAGGGTGGGCAGGGTGCTTGATGACAACCTCATTCTTGAACCCTATGAAGCCCTATTCCTTTATTTCACCGGTAGAATCGTTCCGGAAAATTCCCATTACCATAGCACGATTGCGATCCTGAATGCATTCATAACGGACAGGGACGATTATGACACGTTCAGGATTTACTTTTATCTCAAGTCAAAGGGCATGCTGGTCAGGAGGGATGGTAAGGTTCTCATGTTCGGAAAAAAGAACGACAGGAAGGCCACTCACCCGCTCAGGGTAAAGGGCGAAAATTCAGAGATCACATTCAAGGAACTGGTGGTAACAGCCCCCTCACTTTATTCAACCATGGATGATGAGGGCGACATCACCCTCTTTGCTACCGCCAGGGCCGATCCGGTAGGGGAGACCCTGTATTCATGGCCCGGCAAGGAATCCGTGTCCGAGGCAGGAGGCAGGTTTTACCTTGATCCCATACCCGGATCGGAATGGCTGGGGTCAAGATTTGCGGACAAAGTTCTGCTGACTGATATGGAAGCAAGGCATATCCTCGGGAATGAGACCGTAAATGGGGACGCCGACGGGGATGCAGCATACAGCGTTTACGAGGATCTGGTCAGCAGGAAGCTCATAGTGAGAACCGGCTTCAAGTATGGCGCAAACTTCAGGGCATACAGGAAAAGCATGTCCGAACACGCTGAGTATCTCATTCATGTAATGGCCGGAACTGATCAATGGTACAGGGTCAGCAGGGCCGTAAGGCTTTCGCATGGAGTGCGAAAATCCATGATCTTTGCGGGAATGTGTGAAGGAAAGATCGAGTACGTCTCAATATCCCGGATACTGGACCTTTTTTCAGGCGAATGAAAGCGATCTGGGGCGGATCGGTACCGTAGACCCATGTATTCGTGGCCTCGCAAATTTTCTATTGAGAAAATGAAACGACCTTCATTGAACCTGTCGGAAAACTAATGTTACGGCATGGCAAACGCTATTCATGTATGTTAGCTCACGGGATCGACAGACCAACCGTGAGACATTTTGAGATGGTACTGCCCTGGATGACGCTCAGACCTGGGCTTCAAAGTCGTCTATGGTATACTTGAACTCTGAATAGTTTGATATTTCCCCGCGGTTCTTCAGTATCTCTCTCGCCAGGAGCCAGTAAATCACGGCCAGTGATCTCCTTCCCTTGTTATTCGTGGGTATAATAAGGTCAATGAAATCCGTCTTGTTATTTGCATCACAGAGCGCGATTATTGGTACCCCTATTTTCTTTGCCTCCTTTACCGCCTGTGTGTCAGCCAAAGGATCGGTAGCTATGATCACCTTTGCCTCCTTGTAACTGTCAAGCTGCGGGTTTGTGAGCGTTCCTGGTATAAATCTCCCGATAATGCTGGAGGACCTTACAACCTCTGAAAATTTAGAAACCGGCCTGAATGCGTATTGCCTCTGGGCAACCACAAGTATGTCGGATGGACTGAACCTTGCCAGCATCTTTCCTGCAGTGATAAGGACGCTGTTGGTCATCTTTATGTTGAGGATGTACAGCCCGTCATCCCTTATCTTGAAAATGTAATCTTTCATGTCCTTGGACTTGACCTGAGTCCCTATATGGACGCCCGACTTCTGGTATTCTTCCTCTGGAATCAATAACTCTTCTGCATTCATCAAAGCACCTTTAATTAATACGCAATGGGTGATATTTCGATCGCATATATTTATTGTTGCATTTCTGAAGCTGCGACTGTCTGCTCGCATGGCTCCATTTCCACAGCGATGAAAGCCAGATCTTCAGGTGCAGCCTCCAGCACTCACGTACTGCCCAGGATATATCTCGTTGTCCGGGACACCTTTCTGAATGGGTGTAACCGGTACTGTATTCTCTGGGAAAGGATCAGGCAGGGGCGTAACCGAGTATCCTGTCTGGAGGATATACTGCTTCACCGCCTGCTGGCTATACTGCACGCAAAATGTGCCCGGAGAGCCCAGGGTCACTTCATAGGCTGTCATGACATTTATCTGGGCCGCATCCGGAATCCCGCCTTCCAGTATCTCTATTACTGATTGTGGGGGTACTCCAAACACGAAGCAGGCCAGATCGTTTTTGGATCCAAGGTTTAACGGGGCCAAGGCGTAGTTCGAACCCGGGCCTTGAGGAGTGGCCGCCGAGGCCTGGTCTGATCCTAACCAGAAGGCAGAGGGCTGTCCGTTAATTTTCCCGGTGTACACGGCATAGAAAGCGTTGCCGAAGTAATATGGGGGAGAGATGTTCTCAACCCCCCTGTAAAGTACGCAAGCGGCATATCTTGACGATGTATTGGAGAGGCGATAAGACACCACGTCTTTCCCATACTGAGGTGCGTTTGCGGCAGAGACAGAAATTGCAGAAACAGCTGGAGAAACACGTCTCGGAACCCTCATTATCATAAGCTTCCGGTCGAGGTACTCAATTTCCCTGATTATCATAGATACATTACTTAACACTCGATTAAAAATGTAACTCATGTCGATATGCAACAATCAGCGGTTAAAATTTTCAGTATTTCAACGCCATCCTGATAAATGCTAAAATATAACCCTGCCATTGTATAGCCATGGCCAGGGAACATACAGTTGAAGACTATCTGGAACTCAGGCTAATTTCTTCTGCCGAAATCTCTCCTGATGGATCAACCCTTGTTTTTGCAACATCAAGGACTTACAGGGAAAAGGGAAAGACCATGGAGGGATCCATTGTCATAAGGTCCTTGGGGAATCCGGATCTCTCCAGAGAACTCTTCGAGGCGGATACAAGGAATTATGCGCCTGCCATAAGCCCGGAAGGCAAGCGCATCGCATATCTGCAGAAGAGGGATAAGGCAAACAGTCTTGTTATATATAATATAGATAACGGCCAGGATGAAAGGATTATCCTTGGCACAGAGCCGAGCCAGATATCCTGGCTGGATGACGGCAGCATTGCAGTTCTTATGGCCGAGGCTGAAAAGGATGAGATAAAACGTGCAAAGGAGGCAGGGGATGACGGCTTCTATTTCGAAGAGGAGGAGAAATATTCCTCAATCTTCATATACAGGCCCGGACAGGGATTCCAGAGGATCACAGAAGGTATACAGGTTTGGGAATTTTCTGTTTCCGGCAAATCAATAGTTTTCGTTGGTTCCGATTTGCCTACGGAAAGTTCATGGTACCATTCCAGCATCTATAAGCTCAGGATAGGCGATAACAATCTTGAGAAGGTATATACCCCGGAGTGGAGAACCGTTGCCAGGCCAAGAATGTCCGCTGACAACAAGAAAATAGCGTTCCTTGAGTCTCTCTGGAGCGATCGTGGAGTGGTCTCCGGGGATATACTGGTCACGGATATCGCTACCGGAAAAACAGTGAACACTACGGAAAATCATGATAGGAGCTACTCCGACATGCACTGGTCAGGTGACGGAATGCTTCACGCCGTCTGGACAAGGGACGGTTCCGCGGGCTTCGCCACCTTTAATGGGAAATGGGAATACTCCTGGTCTTCCGAGGGTACAGTGTACCCCCCTGCGGCGCCTGAATTCTCGCTGCATGGAAAAGACATGGTGTTTGCCTATACCGATGCCGGCACTCCCCTGGAAGTGTTCAGGCTTGAACCAGGATCGATGAATAAACTCACATCCGTCAATGACAGGTTCGGGGAGCTGAAAAAATACAGCACGGAAGTAGTGAGATGGAAATCGACAGATGGTGTGGAAGTATACGGAGTGCTGAAGTTTGAGAACCGGGGAAATCCGCTGATAGTAAACGTGCACGGAGGGCCAACCTCATTCTCGCCCGTTGTCCTGGTGGACAAGACCACTCCATTCATAGGCAGGGGGTATTCAGTTTTCTATCCGAATTACAGGGGAAGCATTGGCAGAGGCAGGAAGTACGCTGAGGCGAACCGGGGAGACATGGGTGGAATGGATCTCCAGGACATCATTTCCGGAGTGGATTTCCTCAGGAAATCAGGAAAGGTGCAAACCGACGCTGTTTTCATAACTGGCGGGTCCTACGGCGGATTCATGACTTCATGGGCAATAACCCAGACAGATATGTTCAGGGCAGCTGTGGGGCTGTTCGGAATCGCGGACTGGATGAGTTTCCATGGAGTCACAAATATCCCTGACTGGGATTCCATCCATTACGCGCAGAGTCCCTATATGAGGGATCTGTTTGAAAAGTTCTCCCCGATAAATTACGTGGAAAAGGTGAAAACGCCTGTGCTCCTGCAGCACGGTGTTGATGATCCCTGTGTTCCGGTGGGGCAGTATCATCAGTTCTACAGGGCTCTCAAGGACCTAGGAAAGACCGTGAGGCTTCTGCTCTTTCCAAGAGAGGGCCATGGTTTTCTGGAGAAGAAACACATCCTGATGCAGTTCAACGAAACGCTAAACTGGTATGAAAAATTCAGGAAGACATAAGCTACATGATTGAAAACCCATTTCTCTCCTGCCCGTATCTCGAGAATTTGGATAAATTTATATTCCCGGATTTGGTATTTAACCTGCTCCCGGTTTTCCCGGGCTTGCGATGGTCGGTTGAATGAAGACTCTCATACTCAATGTGGACAGGGATAACGATTTCGGTGAAAAGGTAGGAATAGAGGGTCCAATCATCGGGAGGCAGGAGTGTTACCGGGCGGCATCAAAGCTTATCATTCAGGATCCGGAGGATTCTGATGCTAACGCCCTCTTTGGAGCCATAAGGCATTATGACGAGCTTCACAATGAAGGAATGGATGTTGAGATTGCACTTATAACAGGCGATGATGAAGTTGGCCGGAAGTCCGATGAGAAAATCGGCAGGCAGCTCGATATACTGATGGCTTATCCAAGGATATATTCCGACGTTGTACTTGTTTCAGACGGGGCAGAGGACGATTACATAACCCCGCTGATCACGTCGAGAATCAAGATAAGGTACGTGAAACACATAATTGTTCGGCATAACCAGAACATTGAGTCTCTCTATTACTATATCGTCAGGGCCCTGAAGGACAAGAAGGTCGTGAGCAAGTTCCTGATACCCATAGGCCTGGTCCTGCTCACATACGGGCTTGCGACGCTTGCTTTCATCTTCTACTCCTCCATTGCCCTGAAGCAGATAAGCGTGAATCCCAACCAGGGGGCGATAACGCTGGTGACCCTGGTTCTCGGATCGTATTTCGTGGAAAGAGGGTTTGAGATCGGTAGGAAGATCCAGTGGACCATCAGGTCAATGCAGCAGTATGCAAACGATACCAGGGTAACGTTCATCACCTATCTTGTGTCCGCACTGATAATACTGTCTGGCCTTGGATTCACGTATTCAGGAGTCAGGACGCTTGACGCTCCTCTCCTGGATATACTTCTCATATTCCTGTCCGGCATGGTATGGTGGGTCTACGCCTCCACCTTTGTCAGGATTGTCGGCCTGGTTATCCAGATGTATATCGGTCGGAAGGAAGGGATAGCCAGGATGTGGTCAACGGCATTCTTCGTGTTTGGTATGGCATTCATCTTTTACGGTGTGTTCAACTATGCAAGGTATGTCTTCTCTTTCATAGATTTTGACCAGGCGATATTGGACATAGGGATACTGGTGGTCGGGGTTCTTTTTGCAATACTCGCTTCGCTTCTTCACAGGCATTTTTCATCCCTGGAGTCTGAAAATAGGTCTGGCATTCAACCAGCAGGCATGCTGGATGACCAGACAAGATAGGGGACGGGAAACTGTGAATCGCACTTGCACCATGGCTGTCCTGCAGCAGAGGGGATTGTAATGGAAAGGAAATGGTGCTAACCTAGATGAATTATGCTGAGTGGCTTCCGTGGTACGAAGAAATCTGTACCCACTTTGGATTCAATCCGCACGATGATTTCCTCTCCTCCCTTCTTCTCGATGATCTAGCCAAAGTTAAGGGCAGTTCTTTTTCTTTCAGGCGTCAGTTTATCGGTAAGGATATCCAGGTTGTAGGCAATGGGCCTAATCTGCCAGAAACTCTTGAAAATGGCCGTCGGGGAACTTATTTTGTGGCAGACAGCGCACTATCGGTTTATTACCGCATTCTTGGTCCTCCAGATGTTATCGTTACCGATCTGGACGGTGATGCTGCTCTCACCAGGAAGTGCCAGGACGAGGGGTCAAGGCTTGTGATTCACGCCCATGGAGACAACAGGCAAAATATCAGGAGAGTACTTCCTGATATAACCAAAGAGGTGATCTGCACAACCCAGAACGCTCCTTTCGGCATGATATATAATTTTGGGGGATTCACCGACGGAGACAGGGCCGCATTCCTGGCAGATCAGGTGGGGGCGAGATCAATTACCCTTACCGGTTTCGATTTCGTGCATCCAACGGGCAAGCCCGGTGGCGATCCGGCTACCAAGGCCGAAAAACTGAAGTATGCGGAGAGGCTGCTGGAAAATCTGGCTGTAAGCAGGGGAAAGCATTTAACCCGATCAGACTTCATTGAGATCTGATGATTTTCCCTTCCTCGAAAATCAGGGGAAAATCCACTGAATCTACCTTAAGTGAATACTCAATGTCCTCCCGTGCACCCATCATTCTTAGCCTTCTTGCCCCCTTGGATTTCTTTATTCTGGACAGGTACGAATTAATATCGGCGGGCTCTTTCTTCAGCCTTGCGCTGAGGTATTCAGCAAAGTAGTGATCCTCGTCTGCCACGCCGTCAGGACGCCCAGATACCACTATTGATACATATGGTTCATTGGATATTGCATCTACAGTGGCGGTGAGATTGATGAAGGATGCAATAAATATCCTTCCCGAGTTTCTGATTTTGTCGAGAACCTTGGTTCCGTTGGTGCTCGTGAAAACTACAATCTTGTCCTTGAAATCCTCCTCCCATACTTCATAAGGAGAATTCCCATAGTCAAAACCAGGCATCCTTCTACCCAGCCTCTCTCCGGCGAGAATGTACTCCGGATTACTTTTCTTTATCTGTCTTGCCTCCTTTACCGTCTTGGTTGGTATGATGTATCTTGCGCCGTTCTTTATCATGAGTGGCATTGTTGAAGTTGACCTGAAAATATCTACAAGGACTTTTGTGGATTGCGGAAAAGCATCGATCTTTCGTCCTTCAATGATATCTACTTTCAAAAAATTATCCCAATGGCTTATTATGATTAGGTAAAATAATTCTTTCATTCCGGCATAGATGCATGAGGCAAAGGAATTGTGTTATGTAGACTCCGGCAGAAATGAAGAGAGATCGCATCCGACAGGAATAAATATGTTTCATCACCAAGCAATAATTCTCATTGCATCAGGATCGATGCTGTTTATTCAGAGAAGGAGATAGTGCCAGCGTAGGGATCAGCCTATTATTCCCCAGAAAGGAGCAGGATGGAGGTAGTATTTTCCGTTCCAGAAGCTCGTTCCATAGGGCGAAAACAGTCCACTTATAGACTTATAATAATGGTAATAGATTATCTGGCCCTGTATTTGAACTATACCTGGGTATGGGGAAGAAGCAGGGATCATCGGGCAAAGGAAAATGAACAGCAGGACAGCAGCCACAAGAATACCTGCGATCAGCCCACGTCTCATGATTTATGCATACGCAGTTCGTAGAAATAAACTTCGATCCGTTCACTGGAGAATGGTATGGCCTGGACCGAAGGCGGTCTTGCCGATTCATGAAATCTGTATCACGGTGCTCTATTACAATTCAGCGAAGGAGAACGCGGAAAAACAAAAGGGACACACAAAACTGCTGCAGGAATCACAAAGTTAAAAAACCGATTGGCTATAAGCCGTGGCATATAGAGGATAATTTATGGCACAATCAGTTAGTACAATGGTAGAGGGTGGAAAGGCAACAACAGGGCCGCCGCTTGGCCCGGCACTCGGCCCGCTTGGTTTAAACCTGGGCCAGATAATTAAGGAGATCAACGACAGGACAAAGGCATTTGCAGGCATGCAGGTACCGGTAACCATCACGGTAACGGATCCGGCCACAAAGAAATACGAGATATCAGTGGGAATACCACCGACTTCGGCACTGATAAAGAAGGAGATGGGTATTGAGAAGGGAGCTTCAAAGAAGAAAGAAGCAGTCGGTGGAAATGCAACCATGGCGCAGATAATAAACGTTGCAAAGGCCAAAATGGATGGCATGCTCGCAAACAGCCTGAAGGCAGCCGTGATGGAAGTGCTCGGAACCTGCGTATCCCTCGGCGTGAATGTTGAGGGAAAAGACCCGAAGGAAATCCAAAGACTTATTAGTAAAGGAGAAATTGCGATAAATCCGTAGGAGAGTTTATCTCGTTTAACTACGGCTGGTGATTTTATTGCCTGCGAATAATCTGTCTAAAATAATAGAGGAAGCCGTCAAATCGGCTAAGGAACGTAAGTTCAAGGAAAGCATAGAACTCGCGATCAATATGCGCGAGGTGGATCTTTCAGATCCAAAGAACCGGGTCAATGAAGAGATAGCACTTCCAAAGGGCAGGGGACGGGAGATAAAGATCGCTGTCTTTGGTTCCGAGGAAATGAAGGTCAAGGCGAGGAACTCTGCTGATTATGTTTTTGGTGCAGAGGATATCTCTAAGTTCCAGGAAAACAAGAAGGACTTCAAGAAGATAGTTAACAATGTAGATTATTTTGTTGCCGAATCTAACCTGATGGCAGGCATAGGTAAGTCTCTCGGACAGGTTCTAGGTCCCAGGGGAAAGATACCGAGGCCTATACCTCCAGGGCAAGATCCGACTCAAATCATAACCACCCTGAAACGTACCGTAAGGGCCAGAAGCAAGGACAAGAAGACTTTTCATGTCCCTGTCGGGACAAAGGATATGCCCGCATCTGACGTAGCTGAAAACATAACTGCGGTAATGAAGAGAATAACGGGAAAACTCGAGAAAGGAATGAACAACATAGACTCCATGTACGTCAAGACGACGATGGGAAAAGCAATAAGGATACAGTCAGGTGATATACAATGAGACATCCAGCTTCATGGAAAGTTGATCTGGTTAAATCAGTGGCTGACGAGATCGAAGCCAGTGAAGTAAGCGCAATAGCAAGCATAAAGGGCATTAGGAATAATCAGCTGCAGAAAATTAGGAGTGACCTGTCCGGCCATATGAAACTGAAGGTCATCAGGAAGAGACTGCTAATCAAGGCACTGGAAAGTTCAAAGGACAAGAAGATCCACGATTTTAAGCAATATGCAAAGGGGCAGATTGCCATAATCACCACAGATCTTGAGCCGGCCAAGCTCTACAGCAGGCTTGAGAAGACGAAGCAGAAAGCCGCAGCCCGTGGTGGTGAAATAGCTCCTGAGGACATAATTATCGAAGCAAAGGAAACATCATTCCCTCCTGGGCCAATGATAAGTGAATTCCAGAAGGCTGGCCTGACCACAGCCATCGAGAAAGGAAAAATCGTAATAAAGAAGGAATCTCTGTTCGTAAAGAAAGGGGAAGTTATTTCCAAGGATAAAGCCAAGTTAATGGAGAAGCTGGAGATAAAGCCAATTACTGTTGGTCTGGAGATCGAGGGGGCATACAGCCACGGTCTCATTTACAGCAAGGATGTTCTTTCCATAACAGAGGAAGTCATATTAGCTGACATCGTGAAGGGATTCAGTGCAGCGAAGGCAATTGCGCTTGGCGCACAGTATCTTGTTCCGGAAATCATACCCGATCTGCTGGTCAAGGCTGCCATCAATGCCGAACAGCTTGCCCTGGATGCGGGATTTGTGTCCGAGGGAAACATAGAATTATTTATACTGAAAGCAATTAAGGAAGCCAACGCAATAAACCAGACTCTAGAGGGCGAGGAAGAGCCAAAGGAAAGCAAGAAGGAAGACAAGAAGGATGAAAAAGCCCAGGAAGACGCAAGCGAAAACGTGTCTGCTGGATTGGAATCCCTCTTTGGATGAGGTGTAGTAAATATGGAATATATATATGGAGCTCTCCTGCTGCATTCAGCAGGACAGGAAATAGACGAGGAAAAACTAAAGAAAGTACTTAGCGGGGCAGGCGTAAAACCTGACGAGACAAGACTCAAGTCACTTGTGTCAAGTCTCAAGGAGATCAAGATAGAAGAGGTCCTCAAGAACGCCGCAAATGTTTCTGTTGCGGCACCTGCAGCCAGTGCAGCAAAGCCGGCTGAAAAGAAAGAGGAGAAGAAGAAAGAGGAAAAGAAAGAGGAGAAGAGCGAAGCTGCAGAAGAAGATGCAATGGCTGGGCTCAGCTCACTATTCGGATGAGTTTTAGAACATGGACTTTTCTGAATATGTCTGGGGAGTGATTAAATACATCTTCCCCGCAATTTTATTTATTATTTCTGTGGCTGTTACGCCAAATTTTATTCTTATGATGATATCACTGATATGGCTATTCTCTTCCATAATAGTTTACGCCCTTTCACTTGAACCGGAAAATAAACCGCGGTATTAGAACGGTAATCCTGCGTTTTCTCATCTCGTAGTTTTAGGAACATGCATACAGGGCATTGTGATTCTTAATCTCTTTTTCCTGATATTCTGGCAGCATATTCCTGTAACTTTGATTTATTCGTCCTTTTCCTCAGCTCAACCATTGTTTCCGGGTCGAGTTTTATCCTGTAATGAATGAAATCAAGAAGAGTCTTTTCCGGATCAGAAACCGGGACAAATATCCCTCCGTAATTCAGATATTCAAATCCAAAGAATCCATTCAGATCAATTCTATGCAGGATAACCTTGATTCCCATGATCTCCCGCACTCCCGGATTCGCTTTACTCCTTGTTATGATTACCGGAACAGACTGTTGTGTCCAGATCCTCCTGATTGTCAATGCGTATTGCAGGCCATAATAAAATGGCCTGAACCTGAATCCAATAATTGCCTCATTCCTCTGGAAGGTGTACGCTCCCTTCCCGATCCTGTGAAGCTGCCCGGAGCGAACAAGATTATGAAGCATCAGTCTTATGTAACTCTCGCCGGCACCTAGCCTGGACAGAAACCTTCTGGCATCGTCCGTCACAAATATATTTTGCTTCTCAAAGAATTCGATGAATGCAGATTCATATTTCATTTAGCCACCTTTTTATGTATTCAACCATGAGGGAAAAATCCAGATCCCTCTTTCCAGCATAAAGAAGTGAGCTCAACACATTTTCGTCAATCGGTCGAAGGATTCCCTGCAAAAACTTGGAGAAACTGGAATTCACAACGTAATCTGATCTATCCAGCCAGTTTGTCAGAATATAGAGATCATAGATGTCACGGACATACCTTCTGCCTTGATACGCTTCCATCTTCCTGGTCATTAATTCAGTGGGGGTGAGCACACTTATTGTCTTTGCAGTGCCATCGATCCTAGCGTAAGTTCTCATTTCGTTTTCCGCATATCCGGGCTTGGTCTCCAGAAGAAGTTCCGTCACATTGTTTGCTATTCGTACCCTGGTCGGAAATTCTGGGTCCTGCCACAGGAGCCTCAGACCATACTTTTCCAGTGACGAGAGAAGCCTGCTGAATGCATCCATGTCCATATAAATATCAATGTCATCGGAGAACCTCATGCCACCGAAGCATCTCCATATCGCAGTTCCTCCATAGAGAAGCGCGTCCGGATGAAAATAATCATAAATGATATCAATAACGTAATCCTGGAGTTCGGCAAGCCTTAATCTCTGCCCGGTTAGGAACGATCCGATTGGTTCCATTTGAATAAGTAATTGTTATATTATATTATAACTTTCACTCACTCTAAAATAATAAGGGAGTTCATTAGCTGGAACATACAAGCAACTATCCCGGATATACTTTTATTGATCGCAGGTTCTCGGATTGTTTCTTCCCAATGGAAAATTCATCCCGGCAGTTTCGTAATAATGGTTTCTGATCACCTTGACGTGAAATAAGTCAGGACTATTTCGAATTGGCATTAATCTTTTCGTTATCAGATTTTACTGACAGTGTCTCATGGGATTCCTTCACCATTTTTTCCGAGGGTACCTTTTCATTAAGCTCATAGATGTATATCTTTCCTCTCAGAACGGAGAATACCGCAGCAAGTCCGGCCATGGCAGCTCCAAAGTAGAATGCGAGTCTCAGTGCAGACATTATTGCTGGTGCAATAGCTGTAGGAAACCAGGTTTTGCCAGCGGCGGTAAGGCCTTCCATGTAGTTGACAGAAGTGCCGCTCAGTGAACTAACCAGGGCAGCTCCATTGGGGCCGGCGGCACTTAGTGTGCCAAGTATGGTCTGTACGGGATTATACCCTAGAAACGCAGAGAACAGTGCTCCCGTTGGCGGCAACTGTCCGAAGATCGTTCCAAGCGAGACTGCCTGAGCGGAAGACAGGGAAGGAACTGAGGACATGGCAGAGGTAAACGCTCCGGTCAGGCCGGATGCCATGGAAACTATGAGGATCGTGAAAAATATTCCCATGCTGGCTGTCTGCCCCGTGTTCTGCATTGTTGCCCTCATTCCTGATCCAACCCCTCTCTGCTGGGCAGGCAGTGAGTTCATGATAGCTGTGGAATTTGGCGCCGCGAAGAGTCCATTTCCGAGTCCCAAAACAAAAATGGTTATTGCGAACGGCACGTAACTGAAATCGTAGCTGAATGTCGCAAGGGCCAGGAATGCTACGGCAACTATCACCATTCCCAGCGTTGCAAGGACCCTGGCGCCAAACCTGTCAGTCAGGGCTCCCCCGATTGGTCCCATTATGAGGAAACCAGCCATCATTGGAATCATGTATATTCCGGCCCAGAACGGAACGGAAGCGTATGAATACCCGTGAAGAGGCAGCCATATTCCCTGAAGAAGTATTATGAGCATGAACATTGCACCGCCATACCCGATTGTTCCGAGAAGCGTTGAGTAATTCCCGAATGCAAATGCCCTGTTCCTGAATAGCTTCATGTCAAACATTGGCTGTTTAATTCTGTTCTCAACGAATGGGAATGCAATAACCATTGCCATGCCTATGATAAGAGCCGCTATAACCCAGGGGCTGGACCATCCCATATCGCTGCTTCCGTACGGAATCAGCCCGTATGTTATACCGATTAGAAATATTGTGAGGCCGCCTCCAAGCAGGACAGTGCCCACATAGTCAAGCTTCTGGTCCTTGTGTCTAACGGAATTATCCTTGAGTTTGAGTACTGACCATATGCTCCCGATTATTCCAACCGGTACGCTTACAAGGAATACATATCTCCAGTTAAATATAGACAGAATTCCTCCAAGAATAAGTCCGATCAGGGATCCCGCAAGGCCGGATATCATGTTTATGCCGATAGCCTTTCCCCTTTCATTATACGGGAACGCATCGGTGAGTATTGCGGCGCTGTTCGAAAATAGGAAAGCCGCGCCGGCACCCTGTATCAAGCGAAAGACAATAAGTTCCATGGCCCCGAGATTTCCGGAGTTTGGAGTCAGGTAAAGAAGTATAGATCCGATCGTGAAAATTATGAACCCGATTGTATATAGTCGTGTTCTTCCGAAGATGTCCGACAGCCTTCCGAAGGTAACCAGCAGAACCGCGGTAACGATCATATAACCCATCAGAATCCACAGCAGGTATGCGAAAGAGCCAGACGCCAGGGGGTGTATTCCAATGCCTCTGAAAATTGCCGGTAATGAAATCAGTATTATTGTAGCGTTGATTGTGGCCATTAATACACCCAACGTGGTGTTGGAGAGTGCGACCCATTTGTATTGAACCATTCAGATCTTTCCGTTAATTAATACTTCGGATAAATAGTTTAGTAGTAAACTTAACATGCAGCTGGCGTGAACTCCAAAGCCAAAATCAGTACATCCTGATATCTTTCTCGTCCAATTTTTCCATTGCAGCCTTGAGCATGTCTATCTGGTTCTTGAATGATAGATGCAATAGGCATTCGTTGTAGTTAAGCCACCTGTAGCCAACGTGCTCATGTGATATTTTCACCTCATCCCTAGAATCAGCCTGGGAAATGAACATCACGACTTCCTTGTTTATCCTGCCGCTTCTTGTTGAATACCAGTAATTCTGAACGTACCTGAAACCATCCATGGGCTTAAGGTTCAGGCCGGTCTCTTCCCTAACCTCCCTTATCGCGGCTATCTCTTCGGTCTCTCCAGCCTCGATATGGCCCTTCGGGAAATCCAGAAATCCCTCCTTTCGTTCAAGCAGCAAAAACTCTCTGGATCCATTAACGGTTCTGTAAACAACCATGCCGCTGCTTTTCTCCCTTTCCATGAAAGCTAAACACGTTTGACAATTTCAACTTATTCCAGCCTGAAGCTGTCAAAGTCTAATTGTGGGAGGTTCAATCCATGCAGGAACCTCAGAACATAGCAGCGATCTGAACATGCGGAAAATGTGACGTGATGCAGTAAAGTTCCAGGGGGTGCATTGGCCAAGGTGGGCGTATCTGGGAGAAGTCTCGTGAAAAGAGTACGTGTAATATAACATTTGTTCTATGTGGTAAGCACATTGGCAATTACAGGCTAAGCTTGTCAACTATCTTAATTTCGAGGATATCAAAGTAAAAGCTAATGTTTTCGGGGAGTTCATTAAGATTGTATACACAAAATTCATACTTCCCTGCCAAAGAATGAAGGAATCCAGATTCTGCACTGCTACTAATGTTCCACAAGGAATGCTTGTATAGATAAACTGCACCGGAATCGTTCAAGGGAGTTCCGTTATCAAAGGTTTTGAACTCTGTATAATTTACAAAAAATGCGAATGGAAATGGCTGGTCGACTGCTGGATATTCGTAGTATCCGCTGTAGTTTAAATTTAGCAAGATGTTTCCAGTTATATTGACGGAGATATTTCTGCCCAAATAGTTTTCAGGCTCTAACGTCCCATTGAAATGAATGTTTGTGACAGTTACTTCATCTACAGTGGCTGAGTTTACATAGATTTGCTCGAAAAGAGGCACAGCAACAAGCAGGCTAACAATTAATGCTATCACACCGAGTCTAGTTGCACGTTGCACAGTTTTCCCCCACTGAACATTTCCTATGGCACTTTCTATTGATTGGCAATTCTGCCTGATTTACTGAAAATATTCAATGGAACAATGAATATAACATCTAAGAGAGAAAGATTTCCGCAACCCAATAATTTTCCATTCTTTATATGCGTATAAATATATTTTCAAGTATTATTTATTGGTTATGTCCCATATCGTGAGACACGATTTTCTTCTTAACAATAATCACTATTTTATTTGACTTTCGTTCCATTCCTTGGTGCTTTGAATTCCATGCTTGCAGGGTCAACACTAAGGTAACGCTTCAATTAACCATGAGTAAATACCACTTTTTCCACTCTTCTCATAGACTGTAGATCGCATTCTGTTCCCCAATCCACCCCCTGAATAAAGGTCAAGGCCTTCTTGCAGGGAAGAGTCTTAATTTCTCGCTAAACGCACATTGGATTATTTATATATGCCCACAAATTCTCCAACCAATGTTTGCAGATAAAGACATAATCATAACCGGCGGGGCAGGTTTCATAGGATCAAACATGGCCGGGTACCTGATCAAAGAGAATCGTGTAACGGTGGTGGACAACCTGTCAAACGTTGACGAACGCTACATCTCAGGCTTCAGGAAGAACAGCAATTTCAGGTTCCTGAAAGCCGACATAGCAGAAGCGGGATCTCTGGACAGAATGGAGAAAGCCGATATCGTGATCCACCTGGCTGCAAATTCTGACGTGAGGGGTGGATCAGCCAGCCCAGGAACGGATTTCAGGAATAACGTCCTTGGAACATTCAACCTTCTTGAGTGGATGCGGAAAACCGGAACAGCAGAAATCCTCTTTGCTTCCAGCTCCACAGTCTACGGGGAGACAGATGTATTGCCAACCCCGGAGAGCTTCGGGCCATACATGCCAATATCCTCATACGGCGCGTCCAAGATGTCTGGTGAAGGCTTCATAACGGCTTATTCACACTATTACGGGATAAGGGGTACCATATTCAGATTCGCTAACATTGTAGGGAGGAATTCAACGCATGGCGTCATTTTCGACTTCATCAACAAGCTGCGCCGGGACAGGGATAGGCTCGAGATCCTAGGCGATGGGAGCCAGAGGAAGTCATATCTTCACGTCACAGACTGCATAGCCTCCATGGTCCACGTTCATGAGAGGAGCAAGGCGACCGACATTTACAACCTTGGGAACCCTGGAACCACATCCGTGAGGAAAATTGCTGATACGGTCGTGGAGAAGATGCATCTGGGGAAAGTCAAATATGATTTTACCGGAGGAATAGACGGCAGGGGATGGAAAGGGGATGTGAAGGTGGC
>JAJYUG010000024.1:0-14161 GCA_021792655.1 Thermoplasmata archaeon
GGGCTGGCCGATACATCCGCTCCGTACAGGGACATGATCTGCTTGCGGAGCGGTTTCTGGTCGTAGCTCGTCCTTACCATGAATATCTTTGATTTCATCCCATACAGTGATGAGGCCAGGGCCGTTGCTGTTCCCCACTGGCCGGCACCGGTCTCCGTAACCACGCTGCCTATTCCCTCATTCTTTGCGTAATACGCCTGCGGAAGGGCAGTGTTTATCTTGTGCGACCCTGTTACCGTGGCTCCCTCAAATTTCAGGAAAATCTTCCCTCCATAGTCCAGTGCCCTTTCCATGTTCCTTGCCCGGATGAGGGGTGTCGGCCTGCCAATCTGTTCGTATCCCTCAATGACCTCCTGAGGGATTTGTTCAAAGCGCCTGACGGTGAACTCCTGCCTCAGCACTTCTTTAGGTATGATGCGGTTAAGCAGGTCTATTGAAGAGGAATCGCGTTTATTATCCCTCGGTGGCGAGAGAGGTTCCGGAAGATCCGGAACGATGTTGTACCATTTCTCCGGAATTATGTCCATCTTATCAGTAGTTAGCATTATTTGTTGCATTAATGCATATTATATAAACGTTTATGCTTATTATATGAGTATATAGAATTTATATCTTCCTGCCTACGTGGATGACCACGGTGCCCATCATCAGCCTGAGAACTTTTTCCACCCTGAAACCGGCAACCGAGAGAAGCGATGAGATTTCATCGACCGTCTTGAAGCGGATGACTGATCCTGCAAGGTATGAATAGGATCTTGATCTTGTTACCCTGTCCCCGACAAATGGGACAATATGGTAGAAGTACAGCGAAAAGAGCTCCCTGTATACCGGCATTGAAGGCCTGTATATGTCCATGTTTATGAACAGGCCGCCCTTCCTCAGAACCCTGAAGGATTCCCTGAAATAATTCTCCTGGCTGGAAAGATTCCGGGTCAGGAAGGCAGACACCACCCTGTCCATGGAGGATCCCTCAAATGGTAGCCTCTCAGCGCTTCCCACTATGAATCTTGTCTCCGAAAGCAGTGACTTCCGGAACATTTTCTCGGTTATATCAAGAGACGTGATGGAGCAGCTTTCGCAGCTCTTCTTCACCAGCATTGTAAGTTTTCCCGTCCCAGCCCCGCAGTCGAGTATGTCCATTCCCTGCTGCAGTGACATGAGCCGTATCATTTTCCTTCGCCATGACTGATCAAGGCCGAAGCTTATCATGGAATCCAGAAAATCATACTTATCCTGTATGGACTCAAATACTCCCCTTACGGCCTCTTCCATTGTTCAGATAATTTTACCCTTGTGAATAAACCTAATTGATAATCTTGGCAAGCTGGGCATGAGGCACTCCCTGTATATACATGACATTGTCGGATGAGACCAGATCCATGTCGATGGCAATTGCCACGACGTGCTTTCCCACAAGATTTGCGATGGTGCAGAGCTCAAGGGAAGACCGGATTGTTTCGTCAGGTACCTTGACATTGCCGTAGAAATCCTCCGATACATGGAGGTGGAGTATCCCCTCCCTGAGATGGGTGTTGAGGAGGTCATGATCCGCCGCGGAAAGCAGTATCTCGCCCTGTGCCTTAATAATCCTCATCACTGCAGGCCCGCTCATTTTATTACACCAATCTTCCCGTATCCCGGTTCGTATATCTGCCCCTGGTTCTTCAGCTTGGTGATAGCGGTCTCCACGTTCTCCTTGGTTATTCCCCTGGAAATGGCTACCCTGATCACTTCCTCAATATCGGCAACCTTCTTCTCGTCCTTAAGCTCCTTTATTATATCCAAAACCTTTTCCGCTTCGTTCCTCTGCTTTGAGCTCATGCCGGTATAGAGTATGTCTATGTTCAGCTCCCCATTGCTTGTGGAGACATCCCTGAGGTAGTAGTCCACAATTTTCTTTGCCAGAAGCGCATCGTTGTACGATACGATTGCAGAGAGCCTTGCCTTTGCTGCGGCCTCTGCGAGCCGGATTGTGCTCTCCAGTTGCCTCGCAGTTATGGGAATGGAATCGGTTCCTGTGTTCCTCGTGGTGACGTACTCATCCTTCAGCAGGCTTATAGCCTCATCGGAAAGCCGGGGGAATATGCGGCTCTTGGCGTATGAAACATATTTCCTTATCATCTCCTTCTCTATGGGGGGCTTGAACCCTTTCTCTTCAGGGATCTCGACGTCAGAGAGTTCATTCTGCTCAAGGCTCCGGAATATTTCGCCCACGCGGTGCGCCTTGAGGATGTGCTCTGCCAACCGGGAGTCGTTGTTTCTTTCAGGCACGTCCACCATCTTGAATATCACGTCGAACCTGGAAAGCAGGGGCGGAGGGAAGTCTATCTGGTCAACGATGGTCTTGTTCTGGTCATACCTTCCGAATTTTGGGTTTGCCGCTCCCAGTATGGAACACCTGGACTTTAGCGTGGCCATGATGCCTGCCTTTGATATGGTCACAGTCTGCTGTTCCATGGCTTCATGCATTGCGGCGGTATCCCGGTCATCCATCTTGTCCAGCTCATCGATAGCTGCAAATCCATTATCCGCAAGAACAAGTGCACCAGCTTCCAGGGTCCATCTCCCTTCGCCGAAGTCGTCCCTTACGGCGGCAGCGGTCAGGCCCGCTGCGCTTGATCCCCGCCCAAATGCGAATACCCCCCGCGGAGATATTTCAGTCATATACCTCAGGAGTTGGGATTTCGCTGTACCGGGGTCTCCAACCATCAGGATGTGTATGTCGCCCCTTATGGTGGTGCCGTCCCTCATCGTCTTCCGCACTCCGCCGAACATCTGGAGTACAAGGCTGGTCTTGACCATCTCAAGCCCGAAGATTGTCGGCGCGATTGAACTGGCAAATTTTTCTATGATGTTCGGCTCCCTGGAGAGCTCCACAATGGCTTCCTCGTCCTCCTCGGTTATGTGGATATTTTCAACTTCCTTTGCTTCCTTGCGGTAGTTTATTGTGTAAAGGTAGACGTTGAACTCTGTGAGCAGTATAGTTCCAGCCCTCTTCTGCTCGGCCTTCAGGATTCCGTCTATTATGACCCTGTCACCAGGGAATAGGCGGCCAGTAAGATCGTCCTCCAGTATTACGGTTATACGCTGCGGCTGTGCGCCTCCATCCAGTGTCTCAGGGTTTTCCTGGATCTCTATCTTCTCCACATCCACGAATTCGGATTCCCCTGTGATAAGCTTGAAGCGCGTCTTTGTCCTGTCAAGGTTGCATTCCTCATTCCGGCACCTGACCGGCTCATCCTGCCTTCCCCGTTCCTGCTTCACGTAATTGATAGTGCCGCACACCTGGCATTCGAAGGCAGCGTTCTGCAGCCTCGGTAGGACCTCGGTATTCTTCCTGATAATCCCGTTAACGCTTATGAGTGTGCCAACGTGATAGCTCCTTATGTTCCTAATCTCCGTCGCAACACCCTTGTCGGGAAGATCGATGAGACGGATGTTCACCCTCCTCGAATCCGCGACCCTCTTCTGTGGCATATTCTCTGATATCAGGTTTTCACCGATGCCAAGATAAAGTTCCGGTGACTGGAGGATGTTGGATGAAAATAAAGGGACTTCGGAGTCAAAGTCGTAGAGGTCCTTGAAGGAGACTTTCAGGGACTTTTCATCAGGGTACTGCGTGCTGAGGAAGTTTATGGCTGTCCTGTAGTTGTACTTGCTGAAAAAGTCAGACCAGTGCTGCTTTATCAGATCGGCTTCCTCTTCTCCTATGGACATCATAATGGAACATATTGATGGTTGATATTAGACTTTACCGATGGTTTTGAAAAATAGAGAAAAGGGCTTCGTGCACCCATCCTTTCCAGATCCGGAAAGGAATTAAATACGTTGTAGCTTTCACATGCTCATTGCCGCCGTAGCTCAGCCTAGTAGAGCGTGTGCTTGGTAAGCACAAGGTCGCGGGTCCGAATCCCGTCGGCGGCTTCCGCGTTTCCTTGGTCAGTATAGGTTTGATCAGCGTTTACCCTTTCACGTTTTCCTGCAAATGTTTATATGTTCCGGCTGAGGTTAGCGGTAATGACATTTTCAGTAGTAGCTTATGACAAGGAGAAAAGGGAGTGGGGTGTGGGTGTCGCAAGCAGGTACCTTTCAGTCGGCTCTGTTGTCCCATGGGCAAAGGCTGGCGTAGGTGCAATAGCCACGCAGTCATACGCGAACTATTCCTACGGCCCGAAGGGGCTGGATCTTCTTCAGAAACATGACGCCAGGGAGGTTGTGGACATCCTTACAGGGGAGGACACGCTCAGGGAGAAGCGGCAGATTGGAGTTGTGGATTCAAAGGGAGATTCATTCGCCTTCACAGGCAGCGAATGCCATGAATTTGCGGGACATTTCCATGGAAATGGGTTTTCCGTGCAGGGAAACATACTTGCGGGAAGGGATGTCATTGATGCCATGGTCTCCGAAATGAACATGCCGGGCATGATAGAGGACAGGATAATCAGAGCACTGTTTGCTGCAGATAAGAAAGGTGGTGACAGCAGGGGGCGGCAGAGTTCAGCACTGCTTGTTGTTTCCGAGAGCAGGTCGTTCGAAGATGGATCAGATGTTGTATACGACATCAGGGTTGAGGATCACAGGGATCCACTTGGTGAGCTTAACAGGATCATAGGGCTGTGGAAGGCAACCAGCCTCGACAGAGATACTGTTGATATCAGCGAGAATGCAGATTCAATCAAGAAGAGGCTATCGACCCTGGGATATGCAAAGCTTGAGGACTGGGCGTACGCAAATTCCCTCGAAAATTCAGTGGACTCAGGCAAAATGGGCCATATGGCCTTCAGGATACTGATGGGAGAGACAAATCCCGGGTCAGGGTTGTAACCGGTGCTGTTGCCGGCTCCATCAGGTCTAAAGAACAGTATTAATATAGTGATTCCATAATCTTGGGAACGAAATTATGAGCTATGATTACGACGCCATCATTATAGGGGCCGGAACGTCAGGACTCGCTGCCGGATCCGCTCTCCAGAAGGCTGGAAAGAGTTATGTCATACTTGACAAGAAAAAGGAAATCGGGCTTCCTGTCAGATCAACTGGAGCCGTATCCCTTGAATGGGTGAACCGTATAGGGATGCCCACTGACAGGAGCATCATAGCATCAGAAATTCACGCGATGAGCTTCCGGACGGATACCGGAAAGAGCATCTCCATGAGTTTCAACAGGGCAGTTGGGCTGGTCTACAATTTTACGGAGTATGAGAGATACCTTGCTGAGAAATTTGCCGGCAGGCTGAATATAAAGATGGAGACAAGGGTAAATTCCGTAAAGGACGAGACGGTTTTCACGGACAGTGAAAAGATCACAGCGAAATACATCATCATGGCTGCAGGCCCCCAATCCAACATGGGCATAAAACTCCCAAGGGACAGGGTGCTTGTCGCCTACGAGGAAATTAGAAGGCTGCCAAAGAGAGACGATTATGAAATGATCCTCTGGTTCAGCGACAGTGCTCCGGGAGGATATTTCTGGGATTTTGCCGATGGCCCTGACCGGAGAAAGATAGGCGTCTGCTACTACCCGTTCAACGGAAGAGTGCCAAAGGATGTCCTTGCGGAATTCACCGAAAAATTTCCCGAACTTAAGGGAGATATGCTGGAGACCATGGCACACCAGATACCCCTGACAGAGCCCGCAGAGAAGGTTATTGATGGAAATGTAATGTACGTGGGCGATATGGTAAATGCCGTACTGAACACTACTGCCGGTGGGCTGCAGGGCGCCTTCTGGTCTGGGACAACCGCAGGCATTGCGGCCGCCGCAAACAATCCGCTGCTTTACCAGCAGAAATGGGACGGCGAGATAAGGCCGTGGCTCATGAAGCATCACCTGCTGCACCAGAAACTGCATAAGAAGGGGGCTAAATCCATAGGCAAGTACATGACACTGGCAAAGCTCATGCCGACTTCGTTCAAGAAAAGAGTCTTTGGCGGCCTCTGACCGCCGTTTTTGATCACTGGTCCCGATAAATTGGAACGGCGATAGCCGCCAGATCGGAACCGTTATCCAGGGCTTTAAGGATCTTTACCGGCCGGTACATTGACCTCATCTCCTCCTTCACCGCAGCTCGAAGCGGACGGAACAGATCATTGCCGGCCCGAGCGATCCCGCCCCCTATTATTATGGCTTCCGGGTCGAGTATGTTTATGACATTCACTATTCCCACTGCAAGGTAGTAGACTGTTTCCTCAATTATCAGCTGTGCAAACATATCCCCATGCCGCTTTGCATCGAAAACAGCATGTGCGTCTATCTCCTGTGGCTTCATTGCCGAGAAAAGCTGCGAGTCCCTCACCGCGCTTATGTTCTCCGACACACGTCGTGCGATGCCTTTTCCGCCTGCTATTGCCTCGAGGCACCCCCGCCTTCCGCATCCGCAGGTAGGGCCGTTTGACATTATGACCATATGCCCAATTTCACCTGCAAGCCCGTGTGAACCGCGATAAAGCTTGCCGTTGATGAATGCCCCTCCACCGATCCCTGTGCTCAGGGTCATGTAGACGAAGTTGTCCATGTCCTTCCCGGCTCCAAAAATCCGCTCAGCTATTGTAGCCCCGGTTGCATCATTCTCCAGGTAAACAGGCACATTGAAGCGTGAACCTATTTCGCCGGTTATGTTGAAATTGTTCAGCCCCAGAATGTTTGGCGATGACAGCACGACTCCCCTTTCCCTGTCCACCAGCCCTGCAAAGAGTATCCCTATACTGTCTATATGGTCTGACCCGGCGGCCCTCATCACCTCGTTCCCCATTTCAACAAGCTGCTCAACCAGCCTCTTCTTTCCCAGATGCTTGATGGTTGGCCGCCTCACGTTTGCCAGTATGTTGCCCGATTCGTCACCAAGCACAGCAGAAATTTTTGAACCGCCCACGTCAAAACCCAGTATGGACTGCGACACGGGCTATAATCCGCTTATTCCTTATAAAGCTGATTTAGGCACTATTTCTTTGCCCTTTCGACGTACACCTTCAGTCCGTCCCTTCTCACGACCACAACCTCTGAACCCTTGGGAATTTCCTCTCCATCGACGCTTTCAGCCCTCCACATCACCCCGTCAACAGAGATAGTCCCCTCCTCCTTTCCCACAGTATCTTTCGTTATCCCGGTTGATCCTATGAGGGCCTCGGATCCGGTGAACTTCCTCGACTTCATGGACTTTATGAGCTTTCTAAGGTAGAGAGCCAGAACAAGAGCCAGGAATATCACAATCAGGGCAGCAATTATGCTGGAATCGTTGACCGGACTTGGGGAATAGCCATACTGGTTGGCTGCGAGATAGGGGGAAGCCAGCATGAATACGCCAAGGATCCCCACAAGCACTCCAGCCATGAGAGCTATGCCGTGCCCCGTCTTGAATTCCAGTATTATGAGTACTGCACCGAGCAGCAGGAATATCAACCCGACCAGCGATGCACCGACTATCTCCGCGCCTATGAGCCCCAGCGCGATCATGACCACGCCGGCAACCGACAGGAGAACAGTTCCGTGGTACAGGTCAAGGAGTATGGCAATCACCCCTACAAGTATCAGTATTCCGTCAACATAGGTATTGCTGAGGAAACTGAGGAAGTTATCGTATACAGTAGGGTTGACTATGGTCTGCGGATAAGAGGAAAGGCCAGCATCCTGCAAAAATGCCGTCATGTTGACCGCGTACCCGTTGACGAGTTTCACGGCAATAGCGCTCGTGTAATTGTATGCGTAATTCTGTGATACCATGATGCCCGCAGCAGTTGCGTTCCTGTGGTGTGCGTAAGCCATGGACTGCATGAGGGAGAACATTGCGGCTTCAGTGTGATTCTGCTCCAGAGCTGTTCCGCCGACAACTATGGGGGTTGAAGGCCCAATGAACGACCCGGGCCCCATGTATATGCCTGTGGATGCCATAGCAACGTATGATCCTGCGGATGCTCCCATGCCGTCCGGCACAATATAGGTATAGACGGGTATACCCCTTGCCTCGGTTGCGTTGATGGCATCAACCATCTGGATCATGTTGTCAAGTATTCCGCCGGGGGTATTCATGCTGATAACAACGGCAACTGTGTTTGCTGTATTCGACGGGGAAAGTGCCTGCGCGATCATGCTGGCGGAACCGGGATCGATTTCCTCGTCCAGATTTATTATCATCACATTCTTTGAAGAAGGCTGCTGGGCAGCCAGGTGTGCGGGAACAACGAGGATAATGAAAACCGACAGGACAATGAGGGACAGGACTATGCGTGAAATCTTCATGCTACCACACAATCTGAACAGGATTATAAGGATTTAACCTTCATTGTGATGCCTCCTCCCTGCACCGGTCACCTTGGCTATTTTTTATATGTGGATATGACCTAACCGTTTCATGGAAAGGACGTACCTCGCCAAGGTTCAGGGCGCAGCCGTGAACTCGGAAATCAATGTCTGCGGATGGATACAGGAACTGAGGGCACTGAAAAACATCGTGTTCATAGTCTTGAGGGATAACACCGGGACAGTGCAGGTTACCCTGAAGCCGGAAAACATCTCAAACATCAATGAAGTCAGGGAGCTGGAGAGGGAGTCCGTCATATGCGTGACCGGAGTAATACCGGAGAAAACCAAGAGCACCAGCAACAGGGAGATTGTGGCCAGCAGCCTGGTCATACTCAATCGAGCTGAAAAACCGCTTCCACTTGGAATCACCGACCCCGTATCTGCCGATTTTGAGACCCGGCTCAACAACAGGTTCCTCGATCTCAGGAAGAGGGAAAATGCCCTTGTATTCAGGATTGAGAGCAGCATGCTCTGGGGAATGAGGCGCTTCTTCCACTCCAAGAACTTTGTTGAGATACACACCCCGAAGATAGTCGCGGCAGCCACGGAAGGTGGAGCGGATCTTTTCGGAGTCAGGTATTTTGAGAAGGAGGCCTATCTCAACCAGTCCCCGCAGCTTTACAAGGAGATAATGATGTCCGCCGGCCTGGACAGGGTTTTCGAGGTTGGACCGGCCTTCAGGGCTGAACAGCACAACACGGTAAGGCACCTCAACGAATTCACTTCGGTGGATATTGAGATGAGCTTCGCGGATCACCATGATGCCATGCACATGCTTGAAAATGCCATAAGGGCGGGCATTGAAGGAACGCTTGAAGAACTCGGCCCGGAAATCGCCTCATCCGGAATAAGGATGGAAATCCCTGAGGTACCCTTCCCCAGAATAAGCTACAGGGAATGCATAGCGTTCCTGAAGACCAGGGGAGTTGACGTCACCTTCGGGGAGGATTTCTCGCCTGAACAGCTCAGGGAGATCGGATCCCAATATAGCGGTTTTTACTTCATTACCGGCTGGCCATCATCATTGAGGGCGTTCTACACAATGCCATCAGCTGAGGACCCGGAAATATCCAATTCCTTTGACCTCCAGTACAATGAAAAAGAGATTACTTCAGGAGCACAGAGGGTTCATGATCCGGAACTCCTGACTAAAAGATTTTTAAGCAAGGGCTTGAATCCCGATGATTTCGACTTCTACATTAGAGCTTTCCGTTATGGAATGCCGCCGCATGCCGGATTCGGCCTGGGCCTTGAAAGGCTCGTTATGATTCTTTGTAACCTTCAGAATATCAGGGAAGCAACCCTATTTCCTAGGGATCGCACGAGAATTGTTCCCTGAACTTCTCTTTCTCCTGTTCTCATCGTCTCCAAAAATGGTCTTCTCAAGTTCGTCGTAGCTGCCTACTTCTTCCAGGTCATCTTTGCCAAATCTTCTCTTGCCCATTATGACCGGTAATACTATTTACAATCTCATTATTTAACTTTTCTGTCCTGTATTTCTATACAGATTAACGGGCATAACTGCAGGCACAATCAGAGTATTTTTCTCTGGGACAATTGCTCCATCGTTTCCCGGGAAAGGCTTCCCCTGTACTTCTCCAGTATATCGGCAAGAATCTTCGAAGCCTTGAAGCTTCCCTTGAGTATCAGGTTATCCATGGCGGCAGTGAAAAGCCTCGTGGCATCCTCGATTGATATGCCGTCCGTTTCATCCACATCCTTCAGGAACTCTGCGGCATAGTTTGCTTCCGTGAATGTCATGGCGTTAGTGAACCCCCTGATTACATCTGCGGTTACGATTATACCTTTGGTATACAGTAACTTGAGGATCTCGTTGCACAGAGCTTCGGAATTTATGGAACCATCTGGATCCCTGACCGGCCTGATACCGGCGTATTTTGAAAGGTAGCCCACGGGATCCGCCTCGATGGAAACGGGAACGATGAGCTTTGCAAGGGCAACCGCTGCTCCGCATTCCTGCATCGTCCATTCAGATGCGAAAAAATTCTTTGTCAGGAGCGGTATAAAAACGGAGGTGGTTGTTATGTTCTCAAGTATCTTCTCCCTGATAAGGGGTGAAACTTCGCGTTCGTTGTGGGCGATATATACGCTTATTCCGTATTCACCCAGCCGGTTCCTTATCTTCGTGGCCATTGACCTGTCAAGGTATGAATTTGAGATGAATGCCCTGACCCTTTCCAGTGAATTGTCACCGGGGCTTTTATCGACCACGCCATATAGTATATTTGGTGCCTAATAAATCTTTACTGTTGCAGGATGCTTTGAGAAATGAGGTTACCTTACCACAATCATGTCAAGCCCTTTCCATTTCACCCTGTAACCGAGAGCATTAAGAACCCTGTTCGCCACAAGCCCCCTTGACTCGATATAATCAATTATCCTGCCTGAGTCCGGGTACAGTTTATCGATGTTTTCCCTCAGCTCCTCTATTGTCCCGGGATCGATCTCATTCTCGAGCTTCGTGGATCTTCCCGGGGCTGTCACCTGTTTTCTCTCCTTCCTTGTACCGGCGATAAATTCCCTCAGGGCATCCCAGTTTATAGAGCCCTTGAAGTCTATCCACCTGTCAGCATGCGGGTGGCCGGTGGAGTTCAGGGATACCATGACAAATCCAATCCCGCTCTTTTCAAGATCGCCATACATTCCAGTGTCATGCTTGGCCGTTGCCTCCCCTGAAATGAATATATAGACAAGCTTTCCAGTGATTCCGGTTTCGAAGCATGGAAAAAACTGCTTCCCCCCGGCATTAACGGGTTTTCGAGAAATGGATGCCCACTGCGGAACCTGGATATCCAGAGGCCTGAGATTTTCTGGAAGATAAAATGACGCACTTTCATTCAGCTGCAGGAGTAGAGGATCCATCCTTCCCCACGATTTGTTTTCAACCGATACCTGAGCTTCTATGGACCATGTCGGTCTTGAAAGGACAAACTTCAGGGTTTCTGAAAACGGACTGTAGCCAGTGCTCCTGTTCTTCCGCATCGCGACAGGCAGCCCAATCCGAATCTCCCTGACGGCAAGGCCTTCGTATATGATTTCCACGCCAAGCCCTGCGATCCTGGCCCGAGTTGACAGATCATGCCAATCGGCAATATTCCTGACGGAAATGGTGGTTGATTTTGAAATGAGGGTCTCAAGCATTTCCAAATTGAACTCTTTTGCAAGGCTGTCCTCGTCCACCCTGTAACATGATTCCATGACCTGGTCCGTCTCCTTGTCCCCATACATTCCCGCCACGATCTCGGCCGGAGTCACGCCGAAGTGTTCTGCAGCATCCCTCAGGATAGCTTCCCTCTCCTCGGGGCGATATGCCGGGAACATGGATTTCCTGAAGAGATAGTCCCTGATTTCCGGTGCGGGAATCATGGATGGAGGCACAAAGGATGACTTCCTCATAATCAAAAGAGCAAGAGCCCGGACTATCTTGTGGTTCTCTGACCTTGACTCAAGTTCTTTGATCTCCTTGTCGATCTCACCGGAAGTCTTCCCGATTCCGGACTGGAAAATGGAAATGACATCAGTGCAGTACTGGGTATTTTCCCTGGTGAGGAAAACCGGGAGAACCAGCCCATTCTTCCGTCGCCTAATCAGCATCAGTTCTGTCGGGAACACCCTTTCGCCTCCTCTTTGAAGTGCCGAATTCCGAGGTACCCCTGGCCACTACCTCGTACAGTGTGCTTTTCTTTGAATCTCCGGGACGCAGGATTCTCCCAAGCCTCTGCCTGAACTGCCTGGTGCTCCCGGATCCGCTGAGAACGATTGCCACAGATGCATCCGGGACGTCAACTCCCTCGTCAAGGATCCTGGAGGCGGCGATTGCGTTGATCTCGCCATCACGGAACATCTCCAGGTACCGCTTTCTCTCCTTCGCCGAGGTAAGGTAGGTGAGTGCAGGTATCAGGAACTCCCTTGACATCATGTAGGCCGTGTTTGTATCCTCGGAGAAGATAAGCATCTTTTCCCGGGGGTGCTTTCCCATCACGTACCTAACAACATCTATCTTCACTCTCGAGTTGAATGCTATCTCCCTTGCCCTTCTCCAGGCATTCAGCGCTTCCCGCCCCTCATGAGACCATGAACGCATGATGAATTTCTCAAAATCCCAGGGCCCTGCGAGCTTAACGCTGTGACTTCTCAAATATGAAACAAATATTTCCCTGTTTTTCTCATACTCCTCAATTTCCTCAGGCGTGAGGCTGACGGGTATCCTTACTATCCTGTAATCCGCTATGTATTCGCTCAGCTCCTCGTATCCCAGTTCGAATATCTTGCCGCCCATGACGTCTTCAAGGGTTTCGTGAAGCTTGTCTGTTCTCTCGTACGTTGCAGTCAGCCCCATCCTGAATGGAGATGCAAACTTGACGGCAATCTGCCTGAACTGTTCCGAGGCCAGGTGGTGGACCTCGTCAATCAGCAGGAACCTGAACCTGTTGCCAAGGGTGTCTGCCATCAGGTATGCGGAGTCGTATGTGCAGACAGTTATGTCCCTTATCTCCTTAATCCCGCCCCCTATCTGCCCTATTTCAGTTTCAAATACTTCAGAAAGCTTGGTTCTCCATTGTGAGATCAACTCTATTGTCGGGGCGATTATTATTGTGGTTGTGGAAAGCCTGGAAATGGCTTCCATGCCTATGTGTGTTTTCCCTGCTGCAGTAGGGAGTACGATGATCCCCCTGCAGCCATTCTTCTCCCACTGGTCAATTGACTCAAGCTGGTATGGCCTTAGGGTATCCTTCATTTTGAGGTTAAGGTGAGGATCGCCAGGAAAGACATTGTCAACAGCCTCCGGATACTTTCTTTTCAGATCAGGATACATGTACCCTGGCACTGAAGGGGGAGCGCCACCACAGCCGACATTTGCGTCCACCGGTTGATCGTTCCCTGAGACAATGACTTTCCCGCTGGAGAATTTCAGGATCATGTTGAGCCTTGAGTCATATTGAAAATCAATTAATAAAATTATACCGGGTTGCTGGAAATGCCATTATAACAATTTATGTGTGAGGCGGCAGGTGCATTTTTAATATGTCCGTCTGTTAACATGGTTATGAAGGTAGCCACGTGGATGCTCTCGCTTAACCGGACTGTAAGGGCATTTATTTTCTCCATACTTGCGCTCACCGCACCGTACTATCTCTCAGGCATGGGCATTTCCCCGGTTTATATCGCCCTTGTGATAATGGTTAGCGGAATCTCGTCAACTGCCTTTGTTTATGGGTTCTCCAGGCTGGCCATGGGAGAGAGGCGCAAGCTCATGATTCTGAGCCTGCTTTTTTCAGCTTCCCTGTTCCTCCTTTTCGTATACCATGGAATAGCACTTTACATAATTGCCATAGTCCTGGGTGGAATCCCGCTTTCAGGACGTGACTTCACCCACAACCAGGCCATAGAGCAATTCTCTATCAGCGTGAACGAGAACGAAAGGAGAAGCAAGAATTTCGCGTTCTCCCTCTATAACTTCGGGTCCTATGCCTCAGCAGCTATCGCTTCTGCTTCAATTTTTTTCTTCTATGACTCCAACATTCAGGTGTTCTATGAAGTCTGCTTCCTCCTTTCACTAGTGCAGTTCGTATCATACGGATTATTGTCCATCCCCATGGATACCAGGAAAGCGAAAACGGAGCGCAGGCAGAAACTGAAAAACATGGATGTCCCAATCCTTTCTGCGCTCTTTTCGATAGATTCCCTGGGTGGCGGGCTCGTGGTCACGTCGATGATTGCATTATGGTTCAAGCTTGTATATTCGGTGACACTCTCACAGATAGGCTTCATATTTGTCATAGTTAACATTGTAACTGCAATTTCAATTGTTCTTTCATCAGTTATCTCCAACAGGATGGG
>JAJYUG010000024.1:14261-18306 GCA_021792655.1 Thermoplasmata archaeon
GTCAGGTTTCTGGAGCAGGATCGCCTCTTCCTCAAGGAACATTCGGGCAGCATTGCCATACTGTCCTCGAGAATGACGGAACCGGAATCATCACGCACCCTCCTATCCCTCTCACAGGGCATGTTTGATGAGTACATGTTTCATCACCAGCTCCTCAGCAGCCTTGGTGAAATTAATAATTCCGGAATGGAGACGCATAATGAGCCGACCATGACGAACCTTTCATATGTGTCGTTTCTTTACAGGACTTGTAACCAGGCCTCCACAAGCAAGGCACTCTCCGCAATCCTCCCCTGCTCCATCACCTATTACGAGATCGGGAGCAGGTACAGGAAAACGGCACATGCCAAGTACAAGCCATGGTTCAGCTACTACGGGTCAACTGAGCAGAAGAGTTACATTGAGGATCTCATTGCCGTGTATGACGGGCTGGATTACCACGATCCGGGAGATGAGAGAACTTTCAGGCTGGCCGCAAATTATGAGCTGAGATTTTGGGAAATGTCGCTCAGGGGAGAGAGCTGGATCTGAGGCTTCTGTCATAACCTGCACCGGACACTATTACAATTATCCCGGCGGTTACCGCAACCGCAAAGGCATAAATGTATGCATATGCTGGGCTTATGAAATACAGGGCACCCATCACCAGGTTGGCCATGAACAATCCTGCGCTTCGCGACGCCGACAGCCACCCCATGCCCTTTCCAACACTATGCGAAACCTTGGATATTATCGTTGGCTCGAATATTTCCGTGAACCCGCTTCCGATGCCTATTATCATCACGGCTGCGTAATAAACCACAGTCTGCATATGATCAAGTATGGTTATGGCGAACAGCAGCGCCCCGATTCCCGCCAGGATATAGCCGAGCAGGCCCAGAGGGAGAATCTCCAGCCTGAACCTGAATCTTGACATGACGAATCCCGTGGCCGCGGAAACCGCCAGGAACACGGTATAAGTGAACGCTCCGAGAGCGAAGCTCCCCGTTGCCGTAGCCACGGTCAGGATTGGGAAGCCCATGCTGTAGTAGCTGAAGCCAAAGAGTGCGGAGGCAAATATGACCCCCCGGAACGCACGATCATTCTTCACAGCCCCTGTTTCCTGGCCAGCAGCCTCAGCCGGCTTCATCTTCACTGCAGCTATTAGCAGGGTGGATATTATCAGGGGTGCCGCAGTGATCAGGAAGATTATCCTGAACTGGTACCCGAGAGATATCATGGAAATGAAAACTACCGTCGCGATGAGCCCCCCGCCGACGTCAAGACCATGCAGAAGACCATATGCCCTGGACCTGTTCTCCCTGCTGACTGATTCACTCATCATGGTTCTCCTTGCGGGAGACCTGAAATTCCTTGCCCACCAACCTCCCGCGAAAGCTCCGATCGCTTCTGGTACCGTAGTGGCAAATCCCGTGAGGGAGAGGATGGGTATGAGCGAGTTTCCCAGTATGGCAATCCTCCTGCTTCCGAACCTTGCACTGAGCCTGCCTCCGAAAAATGAGAAGAGAGATCCAACTCCATAGTTCAGAGCCTCTGCGAGACCGTATATATAAACTGGAGCACCGAGGACAACGACAAGAAAAAGCGGGAGGCCCACTATTACCGCCTGGTATCCAAGATCAGCAAAGAAGGCGGAGAATGCTATCAACAGTACGCTTCCAGTCAGGGTGGAGCTTGATTTTGGCACTGGAAGATGAAACTGATATTATCTAATAATACTTACTCTGGGTCTGCAAAACCCACACCTTCATTCCAGGCATAGAAAAAGCATTGGACAGGCAGCAGGGAGTCGCAATCATTTGATATATATAGAATCTGGGTATCTCCGTATATGGATCCAATCATCAGTGACATATACGCCTATTCGGCTGATTCAAGAGGCTCCGGGCTGGATTCCCAGAGAATGGATGAGATAAAGAAGAGGATAGCGGATTCCATCTTCGTGGCTTATGCTGCATCCAGATCAGAACCCGTCTCCATAGAACGGAACGCGCTTCTCCCGTCCAGAGGAAAGTACAATTCCACCATATTTTTCACCAGTGATAAGGCATCTTCGGAGATCGCCACCTTCATAAACGGTTCAATGACAAGGTATCTTGACTACAGCGATACTTACCTTTCAAAGGAGGCTCTGCATCCCTCCGACAATATTCCCCCGATCCTCGCCATGGCTGAGCCGTTCGAATCCCGGGGCAGCGACATCATCAAGTCAATTGACGTTGCCTACGAGGTGGTTGGAGCCCTTTCAGATGCCGTGTCCATCAGGGACAGGGGATGGGATCATGTTACATATATATCCATTTCTTCATCAGCCGGCCTCGGGCATCTGCTCGAAATGAATGATGAACGCTTTGAGAACCTAATGAGCCTCGGGCTGAACAACAACATAAGCATGAGGCAGACAAGGGCCGGGGAGCTGAGCATGTGGAAAGGGTGCACGGCCGCTGACGCAACGAGGAACAGCGTCTTTGCTGCCAGCCTTGCCCTGAATGGTTTTACGGGACCATCTCCTGTATTTGTGGGAGAGATGGGTTTTGTTAAGCAGGTATCGGGACCGATCAATCTCGGGCTTGGAAAGAAGCGCGTACTGAGAACCATGATAAAGAACTATCCTGTGGAGTATCACGCAATGAGCGCTGTTGAAGCGGCTCTGAAAATTCATGAAAAGCTGAACGGCGGGATCAGGAAGATTTCGGTTGAAACCTTTGAGGTGGCAAACAAGATCATCATCAAGGACCCTGAGAAACTCAGACCGAAGACGAAGGAAACTGCGGATCACAGCATGCCTTATCTCATTGCCTACTCCCTGCTGTATGGCGATCCGACACCAGACTCATACTCCACCCGTTATCTTGAGGATCCGAAGATACTTGCAGCAATAGACAAGATGTCGTTCACGGTCACGGATAGGTTCAACCGCATGTATCCGGAATTCCTTCCTGTAAAAATTACCGTGGAAACCGACAAACAGACCTACACCGAAGAGCTTGATGTCCCGAAGGGGCACCACAGGAAGCCATATTCCTGGGATGACCTCATAATAAAAGGGAAGAAAGTGATGAGCGAGCGGAGCGCAATGGAGATCGCCAACATAGCAAAGCGCTTCGACAGAAGCGACATGGCAGAACTGCTGGAGGTTGTTAGAAATGTCCGTGATGAGAGACAACATTAACCTGGGGCCCCGAAACCTGAGAGAACAGATGCGAAATGGATTCGTAGCATCTGCGGGAGTATTTAATGGAATATCAGCCATTATAGCACAGAGGAGCGGGTTCCGGTCGACTTACCTTTCCGGGTCTGGGGTGGCCGGTGCCATGGGGTTTCCGGACCTTTCAGTCACTACCCTGACCGAAGTTGCAGATGAAGCGGCAAGGATTACAGCCGTGACGGAAGTGCCCCTGATTGTTGACGTAGATACCGGGTTTGGGGAAGCAATAAATGTTAGCCGAACCATCAGGGAGATGGAACGTGCAGGCGTTTCTGCAGTACACATTGAGGACCAGGTGCTGCCCAAGAAGTGCGGGCAGCTTAACGGGAAGCGTATAGTCGGTACGGATGAGATGATAAGCAAGATAAGAGCGGCAGTCGATGCACGGAAAAATCCAGACTTTGTCATAATAGCCAGGACAGACGCAAGGTCGGTCAACGGGCTGGATGATGCGATCGATAGGGCGAATGCATATTTTGAAGCGGGTTCAGACGTTGTTTTTACGGAAGCCTTAGAATCCAAGGAGGAGTTCAGGACGTTTGCCAGAAAGGCAAGGGGACCGCTGATGGCAAACATGACAGAATTCGGTAAGAGTCCCCTTCTGTCCGTGGATGAACTGAAGGAGGCTGGATACCGTATGGTTATCTTTCCGCTCACGGCATTCCGGGCATTCCTGAAGACAGCAGCGGAAACCTATTCTGACCTTTTCAGGAATGGCACACAGCGGGATTTTATGGACAGGATAATGACGCGAGAGGACTTCTACAGCATAATAGGATATGACAATTACGAGAGGGAGGATAGGGAACTGGCGGGCAGGACAAGAAAATCGCAGCG
>JAJYUG010000025.1 GCA_021792655.1 Thermoplasmata archaeon
GAACATATCCGTTGGGATCGTATCAAAGCTGTATCCGCTGAGATCGCATTCCGTCTCTGCCGAGGGCGGTACAGGAGCCGTCCTGAATCCTGAGGACAGTTTCGACCTCCACGCCTTTGACACCATAAAGGGAAGCGACTATCTTGCTGATCAGGACGCGGTTGAAAGATTCGTAAGGATTGTGCCCGAGCAGATTTATGCCACGGACCACTGGGGGTGCCCCTGGAGCAGGAATCAGGACGGCATGATATCCCAGAGAGATTTTGGCGGAATGAGTTTTCCAAGAGCCACTTTTGCAGCAGACAAAACAGGATTCCACGTAATGCAGACACTGTTCAGCAGATGCATGAAGTATGATAACATACATTTCTACAACGAATATTTTGTGACATCTCTGATCATATCCGGCAACTCATTCAATGCACTGACCTCGATTAGGCTCAGGAATGGTGAATTCACGGTGTTTCAGGGAAAGTCGCTGGTATTCGCTGCAGGCGGTGCCGGGAGGCTTTACCAGTTCAGCACATACGCTCACTCTGTGACGGGCGATGGGGATGCCATTGCATTCAGGGCAGGGCTCCCGCTCAAGGACATGGAGTTCATACAGTTCCACCCCACCGGGCTTGTTCCATCCGGAATACTCATCACTGAGGCTGCCAGGGGAGAGGGTGGTTACCTCGTAAATGGCGAGGGAAAGAGGTTCATGGAAAAATATGCCCCAACCAAGCTAGAGAAAGCTCCAAGAGACATAGTTTCCAGGGCCATAATGTGGGAGATTGAGGCTGGCAGGGGGGTCACCGGAAAATACGGAAACGTTCCCTACATAAATCTCGATTTGAGGCATATGGCGGATATTCTGGAGGAAAAACTCCCAATGATCACGGAAATAGCGAGAAAATTCAATGATATAGATGCTACAACAGAATTCATTCCCATCAGGCCGGCAACACACTACACGATGGGCGGTATATCCGTGGGCCTGAATACCGAAACTGAGGTCCCAGGGATATTCGGGGCCGGTGAAAACGTTGCCATAAGCATACACGGCGCGAACCGACTGGGGTCCAATTCAACCAATGAATGCCTTGCCTTCGGCAACGTAGCCGGCAGAATGGCGGCCGAATGGGCAATGAGTCATGGTCACCCGGACCTTGAAAGGTCAAGGGCAGAGGCTGAGGAAAGGAGAATATGGGACGGGCTCCTCAATCGCGATGGCGGAGAGGACATAGCAAGAATTGCAGAGGACCTGAGGATCACCATGGACTCGGATGTGGGTGTTTTCAGGAACGGTCCGGACCTTGTCGAGGCAATGAAGAAGATAAAATCCATAGAGGATCGCTACAGGAGAATCACCCTCGTTGACAAATCAAGCGTTTTCAACCTTGAGCTTACCAGGGCACTTGAGGTAGGTTTCATGATCGATCTTGCCGAGATCATTGCCAAGGGTGCACTGATGAGAAAGGAGAGCAGGGGAGCCCATTACAGGAAGGACTTCCCGGAAAGGGACGATGCGAACTTCCTGAAGCACACAATCGCCAGGTATACAAAGGGCGGAGTGGAGCTCGAGTATACGCCTGTTACCATTACAAAGTGGAAACCGGCTCCAAGGGTATATTGAGTGAGAGAATGACAAGAGCGGAATACGAATTCAACGTGAAGAGGAAGGATGATGGAGGAAGGGTCAGCTATTCCAGGTACATGGTACCGAAGGACAGAATTTCAACCGTACTTGAGGGACTCATCTACATAACGGAAAACCTTGACCAGACACTTTCCGTTAGGTACTCATGCAGAATGGAGATATGCGGAAGCTGCGGCATGGAGATCAACGGAAAACCCAGGATGGCATGCTCAACAATAGCCTCAAAGCTTGGAACCGATAAAATAAGGGTTGAGCCGCTGAAGCACTACAACGTTGTCAAGGATCTTGTCGTAGACATAGACCCGTTTTTTGAGAAGTACAGGGAAGGGCTGCCATACATAATCAGGAGCGATGACGGCAACTATTCCTCCGAGCTCAAGCAGACTCCGGAAGAGTTCAAGGAATATGAGAAGTATTCCATGTGCATCAAGTGCGGTTTGTGCCTTGATGCATGCCCCATAGCAGGCACAGATCCTGATTACATTGGCCCAGCGGCCATGGCCGGCGTACTCAGGTACAATCTTGACAGCCGCGATCAGGGATCAAAATACAGGCTGGAAATCATCAACGGCGAGGAGGGCACATCAAGATGCCACTTTGTGGGCGAATGCAGTGAGGCTTGCCCAAAGGGAGTTGATCCATCATTTGCCATACAGCTGCTCAGATCACAGGGGCTTAAGCACGAGATGGCAAAAATATTCAGGAGGGAGTGAACAGATGGAGAGCAAGGCGGGAGTCCTGGAATGGTTCAGGTTCAGGGGCAAAGGGATCGGCTACTTTGGCTATGCCTTCCAGAGGCTTTCAGGCATAGTCATAGTTTTCTACCTGTACCTTCACTATATCGTCCTGTCCAATCTTCTCAGGGGTCCTGTGACATACAACGACATCGTTGGGTCAATAACCTATGGCCCGTATGACATTTTTGTTGCGTTTGACGTTCTTCTGGCACTTGTTATTTTCTATCACGGCGCAAATGGCATCAGGCTAGCCCTGAATGAGATGGGCATCGGCCTGAAGCATAACAAGCTGTTTTTCTATCTCTTCGAAGTTGTGTCAATGGCGTTGCTGGTTGTCTTTCTCTATTATGCATGGAGATTCATAGCTGTGGGATGATATTATGGAAAACAGAAATCTGATGAGGCAGAAAACAAGCAGGGGAACTCTGGGGCCGGTACAGTGGTTCTTCCAGGTTATTTCCGGGGCGTTCCTGGTCTTCTTCGTAGGCGTGCATCTTTACCTTGCGCACATTAACTTCGGTCACCCCATAGCCTTCTATGATTCGGTGCTAAACAACATGCACAATCCGTGGTGGCTCGCCTTCTACATTGCGTTTGACTGGATCGTTACATACCACGCCCTGAATGGAGTTAAGGGTATCATATACGACATGGGAATAAAGCTCTCGACGAGAAGGGTGGTCGCCTATGGGCTCATTGCACTGTACATAGTCTCAATAATTTATGGAACAGCGCTTGCCATCGCGGTGTCGCACATTGCGGTTCCGCCACCATGATCCTGCGTCTGTCAATCAATGCGCTTTATGATGTGATAGCCATACTGTGTTTTCACTATACCAGAGACCTCTCCTTTCTTCAGGCTGAATGCCGCTTTTTCGAACTCCCTGACCATGGCGCCTCTTCCAAAATACCCCAGGTCTCCGCCCCTCTTTCTTGATCCGTCTAATGAGAATTGCTCAGCAAGCTTTCCAAAGCTCTCCCCTTTTTTGATTTTTTCCATGATTTCCCTGGCAAGCGACTCCCTGTTGACGAGTATGTGGGAGCATCTTATTTTCTCGACCATGAAATGCCATGCCCCGGCCTATGATATATTTGCCGCCATAGTGAAATAATGCTGTAAGATCAATTAATAGGCGCCCTATCCATTACCGTATAAATGGAATCCAGCCAGAAGCGTTCCGGAGGTTTCATAATCGGCTATAATCTCATTTATCTGGGCGTCAACTACCTGTGGATATCATTTGAGACTCTTATCCTTCCCCTGCAGATTGGGAGTGTTGTTCCGGAGTCTGATATGGGCCTGTTATTGGGTATCGTAGCTTCCCTGGGCAGTTTCTCAGGGATAATCGGGAATCTGGCTTCCGGCATGCTCAGTGATAGGTTCAGCATAGGCCGTGGAAAGCGGTCCCCGTACATATCAATAGGCATTGCAGTGGTGGCTGCAATGCTGATTGGGGAAACTTTCTTCAGCCCTTCCATCTATGAAATCCTGGCCGGATACATTGTTCTGCAGTCATTCTCCAACATGGCCATAGGTTCAACACAGCCGATACTCGCGGAAATAGAGAGCCATGAGCAGAGAGGCACGTCGGCTGGACTTAACGGACTTTTCACGCTCATGGGTGCCGCCCTGGGATTTGGCGTGACATCATTCTTCCTAAACTCGCCTTACAGGAACGGGGATCTCTACGCCCTGGCCGCAGGAATAGTTTTCTCGGGCCTTGCCACACTTTACACCATCAGGCGTATCGACACTGCTCAGATACCGAAAGTCGTGGATCATATCCCGTTCGGGATGATCAGGAGACCTCCGCCGGACATGAAGAGGTTCAGCCGTCTGGCAACCGGGAGTTTCTTCGTCTTCATGGGCATAACCGGGCTAACCTTTTTTGAGCTCTACTTCTTCAGGGAGGTGCTCGGTATCCCCAACCCCGCTGCTTACGTGGCCATAGCTGGCATCCTTGTGCTTGCCGTTTCCGCAGTATCATCGGTGGTTCTCGGGCACTTTTCCGGGAGAATTGGCAGGTGGAACATCCTTGTCGCCGATGCCGTCATAGCCTCCATACCAACCGTGATGATCCCATTCTTCAGGACATTCTATATTTTCCTGATACTCGGGTCCTTCATTGGAGCAACCTATGGAAGCTTCTACAGCGTTTCCTATGCACTTGCCAGCGATCTGGTGCCGAAGGGCGAAGCGGGAAAATACATGGCGATCTTCAACCTGTCACTTACCGGCGCTTCTACGGTTTCGCCACTGATCTATGGACTGATCCTCTTCATCCTCCGGAGTTCTGTGCACCTTGGCTATGTGGGGCTTTTCTCGGCCGCAGGATCCTTTTACATCATCGGAGCGGCTATACTCTTTGCTGCGTCAAGAAGCTGATGGATCACAGGAACGCGCTGGCATTCATGTAAAGCATGTATATCGCCACGACTATTATTATGACAGCAAACACCCTGGTCAGCGTACGTTTTGGCATTTTCGATGAAAAGTGTGCACCTGCCCAGCCGCCGACAACTCCTCCAATAATGAAAAGCAACGATATAATGAGGTTCAGGTCACCGCTTATTGCGTATCTCGCGGCTGTTACGACCCCAAACGTTCCCACCGCAAACAGGGATGTCCCCACGGCCTGGATTATATTGAAGCCAGCTGAGAAGATCAGGCCGGGCACTATCAGGAATCCCCCTCCTATTCCGAAGTATCCGGAGGCAAATCCAACCAGCGCACCGATGCCCATGAGCTTCTTGATATCCAGATCCTTCTTTTGCGGTTTTACGGAAGTGTCGATGCACTTCCTCTTGAGCATATATGCGGCTATGACAATCATCAGTATAGCAAAGATAAACAGAAGTTTTGTGCCAGGAGTCAGCAGGCCCAGTTCAGATCCCACCAGCACGCCTATGACACCAGGCAGGCTGAACAGAGCGCCGACCTTGAGATCAACATTGCCCTTCCTGGCGTGCGGTATGAGGTTGAGGTATGCATTTACACCGACTGCCAGCGCAGTTGTGCCTATTGCCAGGTGGGGATGATCAAAACCCACAAAATATATGAGCAGAGGTATGGCAAGGATTGACCCGCCTCCGCCGATCAACCCCAGAGAAAACCCGACGATGAATCCGGATACCAGAGAAAGCAGGAGTTGCAGGGAACTCACTTCTATAATGAACGATCACTTCCATTCTGGGTATCCTGCTATCTATCATAAACCCGTCGAATTATCACGCAGCAGAATCATTTCAGGGTGCCTTTCCCGACCATGTTGCTGAAATTTGTTGCAAATGCGCTTCCGAAGATAGTTTCCAGTTCCTGAAGCGTGAAAAGGCCGAGGGCTTTGACAAGCAGCGGATGCAGAGGCCTGAATGGCGGGATGGCTTCCTTCGTCAGCGCAGTATGGCATACGTAGTCTAAAGTTCTCAATTCCACGTTGTCCGGACCGCTGAGGGTTTCAGTCCTGAGCATGCCGATGAACCACTCCTTGAATGCATCTATGGATTTCTTAAGTTCCGCCTCACCCTTATTCCTGCCGAAAAAACCGGGAGATTCAAGCCTCAGCAAAAGGGATGCAACCTTGTTGGTGTATTCACGCTCAATTATTCCAAGGAACATCCGGTAGTTCATCTGATTAAATAGTCTAGTATGGATATTAAACATTATGGGACAAAAACAAAGGTATCACAAAAATCCCTGATAATTCATTGTTTCCATAACATGATCGGACATTAGAGTTCCTATTATTGCTTCACGGCATTAACAACTACCAAAAACGATGTACTCATTTACGTGAAATTACACTGCGGATTATGCATGCTCTTCGTTCATAAGTTCCAGGTAGATCTCATCAACGAATCCCTTTCCCGGTATGTAACCATTCTTCCTGAACCTTCCGGATTCCACAAATCCATTCTTTTCAAGGACCCTTTTCGAAGCGACGTTCGGTTCCATGACTGTAGAGTGCAGCTTCCTGAGGTTCAGGTAGCGGAATGCATACCCGATGGCAAGGGAAACTGCCTCCGTGGCAAATCCCCGGTTCCAGAACTCCTTCTTTATGGAATAGGCGATATAGGCATTTCCGTTACGGCAATCCACGGAATGCAGGCTGATCAGTCCAGATAGAACTTCCCTGCCATTCTCAACTATAGCGAAGACCTTTGATTCTTCGCTGTTCCTGATCCTGTCATACCATTCCTCCTCGTTCTCAATGTAGAATATCCTGGCGGGATCCCGGAGAAATGTCCTGACGTCCCTGTCATTCATGTATGCAGTTATGTCTTCAAGGTCGGATTTCAATACAGTTCCAAGCGAAATCACTTTTCCTCTCATAATTATGCTCCGGCTGACCATGAATCATTCTCCCCTGATCATGTCCTTCAGCTTCAGCGGTAAGTCTGAAATTACCCCCGAAGCTCCCCTTTCCATGCATGCCTTTGCCTCATCGACCGTGTTTACGGTCCATGGAATTATCTGCACACCCTTATTCTCAATTCCGGAAATTCCTCCCTCGAGGTACATTGATATCTCCGGCTGTACAAAATCCACTGAAAAGCGCCTGATCATGTCCAGGTCGATTTCACCATAATACCTGATGGTTTCTGGGGAGACGTTGAGGCCGACGATGAATCCCGGGTTAAGTTCCTTCAGCCTCCTTAATGATAGGGGGTTGAATGATAGGAACCTGTACATGGATGATTCTCTCCCGGCAATGATCCTTGCAAGGGGTTCTTCGATACCGTAATTCACCAGGCCCCCTTCATCGTCTATAGTCTTCAGCTCAATGTAGATCGGGAAATTCCCCATGGCATCCATGACCTCCTCGATTGTGGGAATGGTTTCCCTCCTCTTCCCGATACGGAAGGCCTTCAATTCTGCAAGCGTGTAGTCCCATGGAGATCCTGTGACGCCGCACAGCCTGTCCATGTCATAGTCATGGAAGACAATTATCTCACCATCCTTTGAAAACTGCACGTCAAGTTCCACCGCATCCAGCCTTGCGGCTTTTGCCCCGGAGAAACTTTCAAGGGAGTTTTCCTCGTGCCTCTCCTGCAAACCCCGATGTCCGACTATAATGAATGCATTATTTCCAGGCAAGCAGGATCACCTAAGTCCCCGTCAGCACGTATTTCTGTGCATAATGGTATTCGAATACCCTTTCACTGACAAGCCTGAACCCATGCTTTCCAAGTTTTGCGGCAAGCTGGGGACTGGAGAAACGGATATCCCTGGGAGGTCCGAACGGAGTTTCCGGCTTGAACTCGATGAAGGTCATCTCCAGTCCTGAAGTCTTGCTGAGACGCTCAAGGAGACTGTCCTGGCATTCCAGGTCATGGAATACGTTGGAGAAGAACACCTTGTTGAAGCCGTGGGGAAGATCCGAGGAACATATGTCCTTCTCAAGGATTTCCACGTTGTCAATGCCATTTTTGGACAGATTCTTCCGGATTGCGTCGACCCCAGCCCTGCTGTGCTCAAACGCATATACCTTCCCTTTTCCGATAAGGCGGGAAAATTTCGCGGCATAGAAGCCGTCCCCCGATCCGAAATCGATTATCACGTCCCCGTTAACCGGATGGACCAGTTCCTCTATGACGGCATAGGGAATGTGATCTTCCCTCATCTGCCTTACGTGATCGTAATTGTGGTGCTCCATGGCTGATCAGTAAAAGCGGAGATAATATGTTTTTCATACCCCGACCACCCGCACTAATAGTAATAAATATAATCAGATGCATGATCACTCAGCGTGGACAGGATCGGCTTCAACATGGTCGCAAGCGGGAGCGGTGGAAACTGCTCGCTGGTATGGGACCAGGACAACCTTATCGTGATAGATTTCGGGATATCCCTGAGGAGGCTGAAAAACAGGTTGAAAGAGCTGAATGTGAATATCACCGATATCTCACTGTTCATAAGCCACGAACACAGTGATCATTCAAGCGGCGTCAGGACGCTGATCCGCAACTCCAGCGTGGATGTTTACACCAGGCAGGGAACGGCGGATTCCCTCAGGCTTAATGATGCCTTCGCCATAAGAAACCCAGTCATTATAGGAAATTTCTCCATAACACCCATACCGGTTTCGCACGATGCCGCAGACCCTGTCGCTTTTGTTATCCAGAATGGAAAGGCAAAGGTTTCCGTGGTATCTGACCTTGGCTTCGTTTCTCCAGATCTGGTCGGGGCCATGATGGGATCACAGGTAATAGCCCTGGAGGCAAACCACGACGTGGACATGCTAAAATCAGGAAGCTACCCCTTTCCCCTCAAGAAGAGGATACTCAGCGATCATGGGCATCTCTCCAACATTCAGACGGCTGAAGCACTGGAGAGTGTCAGCCGGCCCTGGACAGAGATTGTGCTGACGCACCTCAGCCAGGAGAACAACCTCCCCGATCTTGCCAGAAGGACGGTTGGGGATCACCTTTCTAACCGCGGGATAGAGTACCGGTCTCTCGAATGCGCATCACAGGATCTGGGTTCCCCCGTTTATAACATAGAAATTTTCTAGCGAGAATGCATTACTGACCATGGAAGCTATAGGATTCATCGGACTTGGAAAAATGGGAAACCCAATTTCCCGACACATAATGGAAAAATTTACGCTGGCTGCTGTCTACAACCGCAGCCCTTCGAAGACAGAGTGGTTCAGGAAGAATGGCGTTGAGGTGTGCGCTACCCCTGCAGAGGTGGCAAGAAAATGCTCCATCATCTTCACCATGCTTACAGACTCTGAAGCCGTCAGCACTGTCCTGACCGGGAAGGATGGGGTTATTGAGGGGATAAGGCCGGGATCACTTGTGGTTGACGTGAGCACCATATATCCTGAAGATTCCCAGAGAATAGCGTCCAAGGTCATGGAAAAGGGTGCGGAGATGATAGATTCCCCCGTCATAGGCAGCGTAGATCTTGCCACAACAGGGACGCTGACAATAGCGGTCGGGGGATCCGAGGCTGCATTCATGAGATGCAGGCCCATGCTGGAGACCTTCGGGAAGAGAATAGTGCATGTTGGGCCCAACGGCTTCGGACTCAGGGTGAAACTGCTGAACAACATGATCATGGGGTCGAACTATGCCATCCTCTGTGAGGCCATTTCCATCGGGGAGAAGGCTGGCATAGATACGGAAACAATGGAAGAGATTTTCTCCGGAGGCGGTGCCAACTCCAGGACACTGGAGATGAAGGGGAAGCGCATGATAGAGAGGAATTACGATCCACAGTTTCTGCTTGCGCACCAGCTGAAAGACATCAAGTACGGTCTGCGGATGTCCATGGACATTTTCTCCCCTACTCCTGTGACTTCAGCTGCAGCCAGCATGTACGAAACAGCCTACAATGAGGGCAGGGGAGACAATGACTATTCGGCCCTGATTGAGACCTACAGAAACGTAAACAGAAAAGCATAATAAGCTCCCATTTCATTGTTTACTGATGATTATCCTTTTCATCGCATTCCTTGTCGCTGCGCTGACACTGGTATTCACATCTTACACGGACGTGAGGAAAAGGACCATAAATTCTTTCGTCTTCATCCCGCTTGTCGCAGTCGCGGCCCTGAATTACGCCTATGCAGGACAGGGTTATGCATTCATTGCCATTGGCATCCTCTTCTTTGCCGGAACGTTCATCAGGACTGACCTGTACCTCTACCCGGTTTTCGGGCTGGCAATGCTCCTGACGTCAGTTTTATTGCTGATGCATAGCCCGGTTTTCCTTACCGCATCCATCATGATATTCCTGATCTATGAGCTTGGATTTACAGAGCGCCTTTTCGGGATAGGCGACATAAAGGCCATGATGGCACTCTTCTTCTCATTCGTCCAGTTCCCGTTCATCTGGACATTCACCGCAAGGCAGGCCTTCCTGTTACAGATCCTGCCGCTCTCTTTTGCCATGCTCATAAACATCGCACTGGTTTCCCTGTACCTTCCCATATACATGATAATACTCAACCTCAGGAGGGGAAATGGCATCGGCGTCACTTCCCTCTTTGGAATGAAGTACGATGAGTCCGTATATGCAGTGAACAGGAAGAGGTATTCCATTAGGGGCGAAAACGACAGCCGGATCATGATCTACCGGTCACCTTTCATGGTTCCAATAACCATCGGCTTTTTCATAACAGTTATATTTGGATTCTGGATGATATATGCATAATGCCAGACAGTATCCTTATAAAAAACGCAGCGCAGATTATAGTCACCCATGATCCTGGAAAGCCCCTCACCGGAGAGAAGCTGGGAATGGTGGAAACCGTTGAGAACGCATCCATCCTCATAAGTGGTGGCAGGATCGCTGAAATTTCATCATCCCCTGCGGTGCCCCGTGACGCGCGCGTCATAGATGCCTCGGGCATGACCGTCATGCCTGGAATCGTGGACTCCCATACGCACATAGTCTACGGGGGATCAAGATACGAGGAGTTCTACCTGAGGGCGCAGGGAAAGAGTTACCTGGAGATTATGAAAAGCGGTAACGGGATAAACAGGACCGTGCGGGATACTGAGAAAATGAGCGCAGGCCTGATATTCAGGTCAACGCTGGAGAGGGTAAGGGATGCCATTTCCACTGGCACCACCACCATGGAAATGAAGACGGGATATACATCCACGCTTGCAGGAGAGGGAAAAATGCTTGATGTGATGGATTCCATCGGGAAGACCGGCATAGTGAATGTTGTCCCGACGTTCCTCGGCATGCATTCCATACCTCCGGGTACGCCTGAAGATGCCTTCGTGGATTACATGGTCAACACAGTGGCAGCCAGGCTTAAGGGGAGGTTCTTTTTCACCGATGCCTTCTGCGACAGCGGTGCGTATTCTCCGGGATCCTGCAGGAAGCTTGCCCAATGGTCCAGGGTTAATGGTGTACCCATGAAACTGCACGCGGACGAGCTTCAGGACGTTGGATGCCTGGACCTGTGCAATGATTACAGTTTCAGGAGCGTCGATCACCTCCTGCAGACAGGGGACGAGGGGATAGACAAGATAAGGAAATGCGGTTCAATAGCCAACTTCCTTCCCATAACCGGATTTTCGCTGGATAAGGGCAGATACCCGGACATCAGAAAATTCATAGACGCAGGCATTCCGGTATCATTATCGAGCGATATTTCTCCGCTGTCCGTGAACTCGAACGTGCTCTTTGCAATGTACCTTGCCATAAGGTTCACAGGACTTTCAGCAGAGGAGTGCATCAATGCCGTAACCATAAATGGATCTTATTCAGCAGGGGTTTCAAGCGACAGGGGTTCCATAGAGGTTGGTAAAAGTGCGGACCTTGCCATTGTATCCGTGGACAATTACAGGGAAATCCCCTACAGATATTCAGCCAGGATCGTCGATACTGTCATCAACCGCGGAAAAATAGTTTACAGCAAGGGGAGGATAGGAAAGGAGTACGCTTAACAGGGACCGGTTTTCTGCCGTATAACCATATTTCTCCGTACTCTCTCTGGAAAAGCGCAGCCGGATACAGCGGCTTCGTTCTCTGGATGCTAATCATGCCGGATAACTCTTGCCCTACCTTAATCATGCAACTTATTGAGTTATAATGCATAAATCTATAAACTTTTATGTATTATAAAGCATAGAACTTGATATGTCTTCAGTTAGAGATGCACTGCTGATCCAGAAAGATGAGATTCAGAGGAAAATAATACAGAAGTACATTAAACGTGACCTGAAGATCGAAGGCATGGAAAGCGACATCATCAAGGTAATAATTGGCCCAAGAAGATCCGGAAAATCATTTCTTGCCATGCAAACCATGATAGCATTTGGTAATTTTGGTTATGCAAATTTTGATGATGAAACCCTTGTTGAAGTCGACGATTACAATGAGATAGTATCTGTACTCAACTCCATATACTCAAATCCCAGATTTCTCCTTTTGGACGAGATACAGAACCTGAGTAAATGGGAACTTTTCGTAAATAGACTTCAAAGGCAGGGATACAACCTGCTGATAACTGGAAGCAATTCGAACCTTCTTAGCATGGAACTTGCAACCCACCTCACGGGCAGGCACCTGAGTACCACCCTTTTTCCCCTATCGTTCAGGGAAATGATCGCTGCGGAGGAGTCAGAGATCCCCGAATCCGAAAAGAAGAGGAAATTCCAGGAATATGTTATTCAGGGAGGATATCCTGAACCATACGTAAAGGGAGTTGATTACAGGGAATATCTTGCACAGCTTTTCGAGTCCACCATATACAAAGACATAATGAAACGATATCGGATCAGAAAGCCCCGAACGATCGAGGACCTCACTTCCTATCTATTATCCAACATTGCCAAACCCTTCTCATTTAACCGGCTTTCAAGGATGTTAGGGGTTGAGAGCGTCCACACCATAAAAAAATATTTGAGTTACCTGGAAGAAGCCTTCATATTCTTCGAACTGGAATGCTACACCTACAAGCTGAAAGATCATATAAAATCCAGCAGGAAGATTTACTGTATAGACAATGGATTCATTACTGCTAAAGCTTTCAGAATAATCGCGGACACGGGAAGACTTCTTGAGAACCTTGTTGCCGTGGAAATCAAGAGAAGATCATTTTCTGGAAAATTCGAATTCTACTTCTGGAAAAACCAACAACAGGAGGAGATAGATTTCGTCATAAAGAAGGGTACAGGTATAACTGAACTTATTCAGGTATGTGCTGAACCGTCCAGAGAGATTACCAGATCAAGGGAGGTAAAAGCACTTCTTAAGGGATCGAGAGACCTCAACTGCAGTAACCTTAAGGTTCTCACAGAAGATTTTGAGGCCACTGAAGAAAGCCAATGGTATGGCATAAAGGAGATTATTCATTTTGTTCCCATTTGGAAATGGCTTCTGGAACCATGACATCCTTTCCCATGAAATGTGTATTTTGCAACCCATCCGAAAAATATGCTATGCCAGCTTGATGTACCGTACCATAATGTTCTCGTCAACTACCACACCCTGAAGGATTGTAGCTTGTTGCTGGCCTCCCTCATGCCCGCAGGCATGGATTCATTGAACCGCAACGATTGGCTGGTTGACATTCCCTTGCCAGGGGAAGGAGGCTATTCATTATCCCTTTCGGGCATCGCTCCACAGCCCGGATCCAGCAGAGGGCTTGAGGCATGTATCCCTTCTCCTCACGGAGAACATGCCACCAGAACCAGTGTGTTCTTTCGAACTGTCCATCTTAACCGTCTTGCTCTTCAGGAGAGTGCCTTACCATTTCAGGCGCGGACAATATACATGAGGCAGAGCGATAAGAAACCTTCGTTGATAGAAGCCAGTGTATCTCCACGCTAGAGCATTGTATTTTTACTGCTTTCCTCAAACTCCCAACTCATTTATAACAAATGGTAATGATCGCCACATATGCTTTCAGTAGACGTAGATGATACCATAAAGAAGCTTGAGGGAATGAATGCCAGGAAGATACTGCTGCAGCTTCCGGACGGGCTTAAGCCCCACGCCTTCGATTACTTCAACGCCCTATCCGCAAAATTCTCCGTGATCATAAGCTCCGATCCCTTCTACGGGGCTTGCGACGTGGGTAACGCTGAAATCTACAGGGATGTGGACTGCATAGTGCAGTACGGGCACTCGGAGATTCCCAACGTGAAGTACCCGAAGCCCATGATATTCCAGGAAGCCAGGAACGAGGCGAGAGTCACCATGAATCCTGATATTTTTGATATCCTGGTCACGTCAGGGTTCAGGAAGATTGGGCTTCTTTCGTCCATACAGTACATGGACAGGATGGCAGAGGCCCGGAAGATACTTGAGGGGCTGGGGATAAGCGTGATCGTGGGCAGGCAGGACAGCAGGCTCGCCTACCCCGGCCAGGTCCTGGGCTGCAATTTCAGTTCGGCGCACTCCATTTCAATGGACGTGGATGCGTACCTGATAGTCAGCACAGGCAAATTCCACGCGATTGGCGTGCAGCTGTCCACCGAGAAGGAGGTTTTCCTGCTTGACCTGAACTATCTTTCCCTGCAGTCCATAAGGGATGAAAAGGAGAAGTTCCTCCGGAAGAGATACGCAAAGCTGTCAACTGCGCTGGATGCAAAGAAATTCTGCGTAGTATTTGACACGAAGATCGGGCAGTACAGGAAAAAACTTGCCGACGTCCTTATGAAACAGATAAAGGAGATCGGGAAGGAGGGCATACTGCTGAGCACAAATGAGGTGAAGCCATCCGACTACGAGAACCTCAGGTGCGATGCCGTTATATTCACCGGCTGCCCCAGGGTTCCCATTGACGATGCTGAAAGATTCAGCATGCCAATTCTGACTCCGCCCGAATTCCAGTCTCTCTTTGGATTCAAGAAGACAAGGAACTACGTTATGGATGAGATAGTTGCCGTAGACGATCTCAACTAGCCAGTGGCCTGCCTATCAGATATGTTCCGGCTGAATCCACGATTTCAACCTCGACCCTTGCATATTTCCCGAATTTTCCGCTGATAACAACCGGCCTGTAGGAATCGTCCCTGCCGACTACCGTGTCGTTCTTCCCGGATTCCGTGACCATTATGCTGGCAGTCTTCCCGATCATTGACTGCAGCCTGTCCCGCGTAATCTGCCTGTGCAGGTCGGTATAAGCAGCGGTCCATCTCTTCACCGCGTTCGATGGCGGAACATGTGCATTGTAGTCCCTGGTAAACGGCCTGGGTGAGAATCTTGTGATGTTTATGATATCCGGTCTTGTTCTTTCGATGATCCTGCAGTTTGCATCAAAGCTCTGATCATCGTCGCCGTGGTATCCGGAGATAATGTCGGTGGATATGACAATTTCAGGAAACCGGTCACGGAAAGCATCCACTATCCTGAGAAAATCTGCTGCAGCATATTCCCGGTTCATTAACTCGAGGATCCTGTCATCACCGCTCTGCACGGGTATGTGGAGAAACTTGAACACCTTGCTGCTTCCATATGAATCCAGCAGCTGTGGCAATATTTCCAGGGTGTTGCGCGGCTCCATCATCCCAACCCGAAGCATGAAATCGTCATCGATGGACACTATGCCGTCGACTAGGTTGTTCAGCCTGACTCCGCAATCCTTCCCGTAAGCTGCGGTATCAAGAGAGGATATCCTCACCTCCCGCAACCCCTTCTGCAGCTGCATGATCACCTGGTTCCTTATTTTCTCGATGGGCCTGGAAAGCAGCTTTCCCCTTGCGAGGTGGGAGATGCAGAAGTTGCAGCTTCCCGTGCATCCCTGGTTTATCGGTATTCCCTCAAATATTGATGGTTCCCTGATCTCCACATCGTCCAGCTTTCCTGTGTAGAAGTCCCTGAATGACCTGCTGCTGATGACCTCTATGTTGTCCTGGGCAAGAGCCCCTCCGTTTATGGTTGAAAGGCAGCCCATGACCCTTACCCTTGAGACGCGTGAAAGTTCCTCGATCCTCCGGATCATCCTGTCCTCGGTCTGCTTTATCACCACGCATGTGCCTATGATGCTGAGGTCTGCATCCTCTGGCCTTGATACAAGGGTATTCCCGTCCCCAAGCATGGAGTTGACATAAAGTCCTGTTTCGGACCTGGACTGCGTGCAGCCGTACGACTCGGAATATATCTTCATCCTCACGGATGATGGCGACTTGCTATTTTTCCCTTGCCCTTCAAAAATGTGATTATTTTGGTATTCCGCTCTTCATTATTTCTGAGAACTGGCTCTCGCTTATCTTCCCCGTGGCAACAGCCAGGTCCTTTATTGACTTCCCCGTGGTAAGGGCCTCCCTCACTATCTTTGCCACGGTATCATAGCCAAGGTACGGGTTAAGTAGGGCGGCCGAACCGAAGCTCTTCGACAGGTGATCGTGGCATACGTCCTCGTTGGCCGTCATACCTTCTATGAGTTTCTCCCTGAACATCTTCATGCCCTTTGTCATTATGTCAAGCGACCTGTTCAGTTCGTAGTCTATGTGCGGCATCATTACGTTGAGCTCGAACTGTCCTGCCTGAACTGAGAAGTTAAGTGCCTGCTGCGATCCCATCACTGAGTGGCAGATCATGTTCATTGCCTCAGCTATTGACGGGTTAACCTTGCCGGGCATAATGGAGGAACCCTGCTGCACCGCCGGTATGGTTATTTCGTGCATCCCCGTTCCAGGACCGGAATACATGAGCCTGATGTCATTGGCCATCTTTGTGATGTCAAGCGCGGCATTTGCGGTGGAATTCATCAGCCTTGAGAAATCCGTCATGAATTCCATTATTCCAGGGAGATTCCTGCTTTCCCTGAAGTCAAGGGATGTGTATTTCTTGATCTCCGAAACCACGTTCTTCAGGTATCCAGGAGAGGTGTTAATGCCCGTGCCCACAGCTGTGCCGCCTATGTTGAGCTCAAGAACGTATTCCACCGATGACCTGAATTCCTTCATGTCCTTTTCCAGAGCATAGGCATATGCGGAGAATTCCATTCCCAGAGTTACGGGAGCGGCATCCTGCAAGTGTGTCCTGCCGGCCTTGACAACGTGCCTGAATTCCTCTGCCTTCTTCTTCAGGGAGTCCACCAGGCGCTGCCCTTCCGCCAGGTACTTCATGGCCTTTGTTACTGCTGTCACCCTTATCATTGTGGGGTAAATGTCATTGGTGGACTGGCTCATGTTCACGTGATCATTTGGGTGTATTACTGAATAGTCGCCCTTCTTCTTTCCGAGAACCTCAAGGGCAACATTTGCAATGACCTCGTTTGCGTTCATGTTGTACGAGGTGCCGGCGCCTGCCTGAAAAACGTCGATGACGAACTGGTCGTGGAATTGTCCGGAGATGATCCTGTCGCATGCCTTCATTATGGCTTCTGCCTTCTCTGCCGGTAGTTTACCGCCCTTGTTGTTTGCAGCCGCTGCAGCTTTCTTGATCAGCGTCATTGAATTAATGTGATCCGAGTCGGCCGTAAGGCCCGTTATCCTGAAATTGTCGATCGCCCTTACCGTATTCACGCCATAGTAGAGCTTGTCGTCTATGGAAACCTCACCAAGAACGTCCTTCTCTTTTCTTTCCAT
>JAJYUG010000026.1 GCA_021792655.1 Thermoplasmata archaeon
CCTGAAGCAGTCCCAGATAGACAGTGTGGTTGAGGCAATAGGAGTAATAGGGCTGTCAAGAAAACTTTCCATATATAACGCCGGAATAAGCCAGCACCTTCGTTTCATGGCTGAAAAGGGGCTATCATTTTTTGGGACCGGGTCCAGGTATGATCCTGATCCGGAAATACCCTCGGTGGTCATTGGAGGAAAGTCTGATTTCTCCGGAATAACGTCCATAAATATAGATGGAAATGAGATGGCGCCAACCAGGTCATCATTCAGAGACGCAGCTGACGCCGTAAATAACAATTTGATCATTCTTTACAGCAATGCCAGGCTGGTTTTTCAGAAAATACTTAACAGGATTTCCGACATGGGATACAGGCTGCCTTATTATACAGTGGGAAACGGCTCTTCATATGAATCATACGGAAGAGTACTGCACAAATCACCTGAGATAAGCATGCCGGGAAAGTTATGCATAAGCGCCGATTCGTTCATATATTCCGAAAGTGGCCTTCCAGGGCTTTATGAGGTGTCAAGAATGTCGTCGTTGCCAATAGTGCAGGCTTCAAGGGTAACGCCGGGAACTGCGGTATCATCGCTGGAAGTTTCACACGCCCTAAGGAGCGGAATACTTGTCCCCCTGCACAAGGATGACCATGAGAAGGAGAAACCCGCAACAGATCTGTTTGACCGGGATAAGGGCGGAATTGTGCTGCAGCCAGAACCCGGCATATACGAGGGCGTCACCGAAATTGATTTCTCTTCAATGTACCCTAGCATAATAGTCAGGTATAACCTTTCCCCGGAGACAATAGATTCTAACAGAGGGACCAGGCTTCCAGGTTCGGACTACCGCGTCGACATGGAGAAGGCAGGATTCCTTTCATCTGCGCTCCGAGAGCTATTGGAGAGACGCCTGATGTACAAGTCGCTGAGGGAAGGGAATCCAGACATACAGAAAAGGGATGCGGCATTGAAATGGATGCTCCTGACGTCATTCGGATACACAGGGTACAAGAATGCGAAATTCGGAAGGATAGAGGTTCATGAAGCAATAACTGCAATGGGCAGGTGGGCATTCTCCACAGCAATGAAACTTGCCGAGAAACATGGTTTTCATGTCATACACGGCATAGTCGACTCGCTGTGGCTCAGCGGGAACGGTGATATTGAGGGACTTCTGAAGGAGATAAGGGAAAAGACGCGCATAGACATAGTAATAGACGGAGAGTACAGCTGGATAGCGTTCTTTAAGGGAAAAAACGGCATCGGATCGCCGGGGCGCTATCTGGGGAGAAGGAAGAACGGCACTTTCAAGGTGCGCGGGCTTGAGGTCCGAAGGAGCGATTTCCCGGCATTTGCAAGGAAATTCCAGATGGAGGCCCTTGATATATTCAGGAACTGCAAAAACAGGGCTGATATACTGTCCATGGCTGGTGATCTCAAGGCACTGGAACAAAGATACGTACGGGAACTGGCAACATTCAGCCTGTATGATTTTGCCATTGAGACAAGGGTGAGCAGGCGCATGGAAGAATACAGGGTGAACAACCTGCAGCGTGCCACGATGAAATTCTTCTCCTCAGCCGGTGATGACATAATGCCGGGTGAATCGGTACAGGTCATAGTTAGCGACAGGAAGCATGGCATTCTGCAGTTGCCTGAAAAATCTACCGGAATAGACAGGCATTTCTACCTGAAATATCTGAGGCGATCCTTTGAGAGTTTTGATTTCCTGGTATCCGGTGCAAAGGGTCCACAGGTCATCTTGCCTTACTGATCATGTCATCAATCTTCTCGAAAAGAACCTTTACCGGGATATCGTTCACAAAAATTGATTTGCTCACTCCCTTTCTGTCGCCTTTTCCAGAAATGCGGCTGTCAATCATTCCAACAGATTCAAGCTTGCTGGTGACCCTGTAAATTTTCTGGAGATCAGGCACCTCATAGTCATGAGTCTCAGCAATAATCCTGGCAGTGCTATATGTGCTGGATATGTCCGTTTCTGGATTGTCAAATAAATTACGGCATATTGCCATGAGTACTATCAGTTCATCAGTATTGAGATCGGAAAGCTTGCTCTCGGTCACATACGGGTTTATGAGTGCTTTGGCGGATCTCACATCTTCGGGTGTAATGGCATCTGTCCCGTTGGACTGCGCCAGGTAGGCCGATTTCTGGAGAAGCTCTATCGCAACCCTGGCGCTTCCGAACCTTGAGGCGATCTGCGCTATCTCAGATATTATGCTCTGAGTATACGATCCACTGTGCAGGCTTGTTCTAGCCCTGTCATTCACAATCATCTCAAGTTCATCCTCTGAGTACGGCCTGAACCTGATCGATGAGAAGACTCCAAAGGCCCTTCGCTGCTTTCCCGTAAGGTAGGTTGTCGGATCATCTATGGAGATGAGTATGCAAGACAGTTTTGCTGAATACAGCTCCTCTGCCCGTATGAGGTTGTAAAAACCCTCAGGGTCAGACTTCATGATCCCGGATGCCTCGTCTATCACTACAAGCATCTTTCCGTCGTTCTGTGATATCTGCCCCTTGAGTATTCTGAAAATCTGCTGGTATGTTACGCCCTTGTCCTGGACAACCTTTCCCATCTTCAGTAGAACATCCACAAGAAGGGACTTCAGGCTGCCGAACGAGAGAGCATTTTCATACACCGTAATAATCTTAGGATCGCTTCTGAGGAGATATTTTGCGGTAACCGTTTTCCCAGTTCCAGAGGGGCCATAAATTATGATCGTTGAGGACACCCCGCTTTTCAGTGGTTCCATGATTATGTTCCTGAGCATATCCAGCTCAGTTTCCCTCGCCGGCAGGTTACCCGGGACAAATGAAAAATCGAGGCTGGCTGCATTCTTTACTATCAACATGACTGATCAGGCGGCTCCGTCTCTTTCTGGCAAATGGTGATCATTCCCACTCAATCGTACCAGGAGGCTTGTTCGTAACGTCAAAGACCACCCTGTTTATCTCCTTAACCTCATTTGTTATTGTTGTGGACATCGAGTCAAGGAGATCGTAGGGAAGCCTTGAAAACGTGCCAGACATGGCATCGAGCGTGTCTATGGCCCTTATGGCAACAGTGTAGCCATACGTTCTCTTGTCGCCATGGATCCCTGTTGTCCTTATGGGCAGAAGCACCGCAAAGAACTGCCATGGGAGTTCATCGCTTCCAGCATACCACTTTTCTATCGCCGACTCAACTATCTTAGTAGCTTTCCTGAGGAGTCCAAGCCTTTCCATGGTTACTTCTCCCATTATCCGTACGCTGAGTCCGGGACCTGGAAATGGCTGTGTTATCCTGGGAATGTTCAGGAATTTCGAGACTTCCCTGATCTCATCCTTGTACAGGTCCCTCAGGGGTTCGAGCAGTTTTAGCTTCATCTTCTCGGGAAGCCCCCCGACATTATGGTGGCTCTTGATAACATCCCGGATCTTCCCCCCGCTCTCGATCCAGTCAGGAGCTATTGTCCCCTGAAGCAATGTATTTGCGCCGTACTCTGCAGCGACGCGTTCGAATATCTCAATGAACTTGTTCCCCACTATCTTCCTCTTCTGTTCAGGGTCAGTTACTCCGCGCAGGGCAGAAACAAATTCTTCAGAAGCGTCTATTACTCTGAAGTTGATGGAAAACCTGGAGAATGTCTTCCGTACACTGTCCACTTCACCTTCCCTGAGCAGGCCTGTGTCTATGAATACCGATAGTATCCTGTCCCCCGCAGCCTCATTGGCTATTACAGCCAGCAGGGTGCTGTCCTGGCCGCCAGAGCAGGCTAGAATGCCCCTGCCCACCAGTTCGCTGGATATCTGCTTTTTTGCAGATTCTACAAATTCACGAGAATTGAAAGCCATGTTGAATGGAAAATACAAAGGTGGTTAAAATATATTGGAAAAAATCAGGTCTTCATTATGGCGCCAAGGAATATGAGAAGTCCTATCACCGCCCCGACTGCTGCTGCAACTATGTAGAAAACAGCCGGGTAGACTATCTCATTTATGAAATCCAGCTTGAAATACATGTGGTCGATGACAAATATGTCAAGGACAGCAACAATTATTCCAAGCACAAGCAATATTGCTCCCACAGTCCTGCTCTTTCCGCTCCCAAAGTAGGCGGTAAGCGCGCCAAGGACAAAAAGAGCAACAGCCATCAGCCCTAACATCACCAATACGAAACTCGCCGGAGTAAGAATTAAACTACTCAATCATTCACCTCAAAGCTTGATTCCCGTTAGGGTTTTAGTATCTATAACACCTTCTATAGTTCTTATCTGGTCCACCACAATTTTGCCAAGTTCGCTGTAATCCTTGGCGTCGATCTTCACTATGAGGTCATATTCACCGAAAAGCGGGTGAATCTCAACTACGTAGTTAATCTTCGATATCTTGTTGTAGACCTCATGCTCCTTTCCTGGAACCGTGCTGATCAGAACAAAAGCTATAGACATCTCAAACCCAAACACTAAACTTCTGGACGCTTAATAATTTTTCGTTAATTTGGCACGTCTCTGAAGTGCGTTGCCCATGAAATTTCTTCTGCATGGATCAGTTCAGGCTTTATTTTCAGATTTACCCTTCAGCGTCAGGACATGCTGTCCTATCTTCCCGTACTCTATCTCCTTCTGCTCACCACTGACAAGGTTCCTGAACGTTGCAGTTCTGGATGCCTCTTCCCTTTCCCCTATGATGACAGCATAATCGCATTTTTCCCCGGCAGCATTTCTGAGTTGTGCGGAGAGTCCCCTGTTCGAAAGGTCGTCTATTGTCGCACCTCCCCCACTCCTGACTTCCCTGGATACGGCAAAGGCATAACTTTTCGACTCCTTCCTTGTACAGCACACATAGAACGAGGGTTTCTCGTTCGCATAGAACCATTTTCCCTCCTCCTTCATGAGCAATTCTATGACTGCATCTCCCATCCCGAATCCAACCGCGGGGATATCCTGATCAGACATAAGCGCAGCAAGCCCGTCATACCTGCCGCCTCCAAGTATGGCCCGATGCTTTCCCATCACGTCATATGCCTCAAACACCACACCAGTGTAGTAAGCAAGCCCCCTGACTATGGAAAGGTCCACCTTCACCGGCGAAAGGATCATTCTCGAAACCAGGTCGCCAATATACTGCAACCTCGATATCTCTGCGTCCACAGACGGGCTTGCGAAGCCTCCCGTGACATCCCGTATTTTTCCGGGTTCTACTGTCTGTGAGATCATGCTGTAAAGCAGCTCTGTGCGTTCACTGTCTATGCCGGTTGCCGACATCTCAGAAAAAAATTCTTCCCTGTCTATCTTCCTGAACCTGTCAATCACGCCGAAGGCAGCCGGGACGTTCCTGCAGCCAACCGAATTCAGGATTGACTCTAGGAGCGGCCTGCTGTTGATCCTTATCTCATACCTGCTGGCCAGCCCGAGCCCGTCCAGTATCATTCCCGCCAGCCCTATTATCTCGGCATCAGCTTCGGGTGAGTCTGCACCAAAAATGTCGGCGTTGAACTGGTAATGCTCCCTGTATCTTCCGGCTTGCGGCTCTTCGTACCTGAATATTTTTGGAAGGCTGTACCAGCGGATCGGCTTGATCAGATCCTTCCTGGCCGTTATCATTCTCACAACTGAGGGTGTTGCTTCAGGTATCATCGTTACTTCCCTGCCTCCCTTATCCACGAAAGAAAATGTCTGCCCCACGAGTTCCTCTCCGGATTTGAGGCGATACAGATCGAGGTATTCCAGGCTGGGAAAATCCACTTTCTTGAATCCAAGTGATTCAGCGCTTTCCTCTGCAACCTTGAATATTTTCTTTCTTGGCATCATGTCTTCCGGGTAATGATCCCTGAAACCCCTTACCCTCTCAAACGTCATTGTCCTACGCATGGTTTTGTAGTTATTAAGAGTTAAACTTCCCTTTCAACATACTCAAGGGAAGCCTCAGGATTCGATCTCCATGAACAGTTACAGGCTGCACGGCATACATAAATACGTATCAAGAAATATTAATACTTGCAGCGTTGATACATTCAGGCTATGCTTGAGGACGAAGGAGAAAGCGGAAAAATAACACTCGAGGAGAAAATAGAGGGGTTTTCAGATTCATACGTGGATTTCATCGAAAACTGCAAGACAGAAACGGAGGTGGTGGCATACCTGAGGGAAAAGTTGAGGGCTTTTCGCTACAAGAGCCTGGATGAATTCACCACTCTTCCATATGGCTCGTTTTTTTTCCAGGAGCTGGGTAACAGGGCGCTGATTGCAGGATCCATCGGAAAGGACGTCTTCAACGACGGATTCAGGATTCTGGCTTCGCATATTGACTCTCCGCGGGTAGACCTTAAGCCTAAGCCACTGTATGAGGATTCAGACACCGGCATAGCTTTGATGAAAACGCAATATTATGGCGGGATAAAGAAATATCAGTGGGTCAACGTTCCTCTGGCTCTTCACGGCCAGGCCGTGCTGAAATCCGGTGAGGTGATCAGCATCAGGCTTGGAGATAAGCGTTCTGAACCCGTATTTTTGATGCCTGACCTTCTTCCACACCTCGCAAAAAAACAGTTCAAGCGCCAGCTGGAAGAGGGTATTGAAGGAGAGGAGATGAATCTCATTGTTGGCACATCAGCCGGCAATGCCGAGAAGGAACCGGTAAAATCCAATGTACTCGCTTTGCTGAAACAGAAATACGGAATTGAGGAAGAGGATCTTGCTTCTGCAGACTTGAGTCTCGTGCCCGCATTTGGCCCGAGATACAGCGGATTTGACAACTCCATGATCGCCGGATATGGGCACGATGACAGGGCGTCAGCCTTCACTACCTTCAGGGCGCTTCTCGAAAACAGCGGGGCGAGGTACAGCTCTCTTGCTATCTTCTATGATAAGGAGGAAATTGGTGGCTATGGCATATCGGGATCGATGAGCAATATGATCGAATCGGCTGTCCATTCAATACTGAGGAAAGTTGGTCCTGACTACAGCATGGCGGATTTTTACAGGGTTCTGAGAAACAGCAGAGCAATAAGCGCAGACGTGGATTCTGCGATGGACCCCAGCTTCAAGGATGTTCATGACGATCACAACGCAGCCAGGATGGGGAAAGGCATAGTGATAGCAAAATATACCGGCTATGGGGGAAAGTACTCCGGCTCGGAAGCGCCATCAGAATACGTTGCCCACATAAGGAAGGTACTTTCAGATAAAGGAGTGAAATACCAGTTCGGGACAATGGGAAAGGTGGACGAAGGCGGCGGCGGAACGGTTGCACAGGACATCGCACGATACGGAATACCGGTCATAGATGCAGGCCCGCCGGTCCTGGGAATGCATTCTCCATACGAACTCGTGAGCAAGAAGGACCTCTATGAAAGTTACCTGGCGTACCTGGCATTCCTCACCGAGGTTTAACGAGTTTCCTGATTCTTTTTCCGTATCTCTCGAAATCAAGATGTGTGTATGAACCAATGGTGTTACGCGACACCATGCCATCCATGCCTTCTATGCCCCTGCCCCTGATATTCTTCATGGTCTTTGGTGTATCATCCGTGATATTGCTGTAGTGGTACTCATGTCCGTAAACGCTTTCGCCCTTATTGAAGAGAGGGTTGTTTTCAACAACGGACAGTTCTGTGTATCCGAGGGTAAGCCGGCGAGTCATTTCGGAACTTCCCGGAAAAATTCCCGCCATCGGATAGCTTTTTCCCTCGACCTTAAGGCTGCTTTCAAGGTACATTAGCCCACCGCATTCCCCTATGATTGGTATGCCGGATTCCGATAGGTTCCTGATTGCCGATCTAAGAGATGCGGCGCCGGAAAGGTCACCGGCATAAAGCTCCGGATACCCCCCACCGAAATAAACGAAATCAGGGTCTTCAGGCAGTTCTCCCCTGACGGGTGAAAAATAGCTGATCTTCCCGATTCTCTCAAGGAAACCTAGGGTGGATCCATAGTAAAAACTGAAGGCATTGTCACGGGCGATCCATATTGACGAAGATTCCCCGATCATGTTGGCGGCATTGTCCGCATGGTACTTTATGTCCGGGACGGACTCCAGGAAATCCATGTTGATATATTTGCCTATCTCCCTGGCCTTTCCCTGCAGGTCACTTACCTCACTTCCCAGGTAGAGCCCGAGATGCCTTTCAGGAATGGATATGGTTTCACTGTGGGGCACCGCACCTATTATCCTTACTCCATGGTCTGAGAAGGGTTTCGAGACCATCTGAAGGTGTTTTTCAGAATAGTAATTGTTTATTATGACACCAAGCGCGTTTTTCCCGAGAAACCCTGAAGCCATATAGTATGCTGACTCGGCCAGCCTGGATACGTCAATTACGAGCAAATAGGGAATATTCAGCGTTTTGAAATAGAAATACGTGCTCAGGTCAATGTCCATGCCGGAGTCGCGAAATCCCATCACTCCTTCCACCACCCCATAATCATATCCGGATGCGGACGAGAGGAAGGATCTCCTGAACCGCCTGCCCTGTATCCACCTGTCAATGTTGTGGGTCCTGTTCCCCGACACTGATGAGGAAAGCATAGGATCGATGTAGTCGGGGCCAATCTTGAACGACGTGGCATTTTTGAGATTGCTCAATATGCCAAGGGTTATGCTGGTTTTTCCTGATCCAGTAGATGGTGCAGTTATGCCGAACAGTTTCATGCTTTCACTTTATTTCCTTCAGGATTGAATTTGCATGGGCTATTTGAAAATAACTCTTCCACCGGAACTCAGAGATCCTTGTTAATGGAAATCGCACCTTACTATTAAGTGATAAAGCTTATTAGGTTTACCAAAATACATTCAAAATGAAGAAAGAGGAATACATCCAGTCCCTCAAGAAATCCAAATACAAAATAACACCGCAGAGGATCGGTGTGATAGATTACCTGAATCGTCAGCCCGGTCATTTTACGGCGGAGGACGTATACAGGAACGTGAAGAAGGTAGAGACAACCATCACGCAGGCTACAGTTTACAATGTCCTGAGAGTCCTGAAGAACTCCGGAGCCATAACCTCCTTTGAGGCAGACGGGCAGACATGGTTTGAAACAAATCTTGAGTTCCACGGGAATCTTGTATGCAGGAAATGTGGCAAGATAGAGGACGTCCAGCTCGACCCGGAAAGCATTAAAACGTCTGAACTGCTTGGCGACAGGAAGATTGAAAGTGCCACGCTGATAATGTCCGGCCTTTGTTCTGAGTGCGCGCGAAAAGAATCACTCGGCAATCAGTAGCCTGATATTCTCGAATATGTTTCCAGGGCTTCACGGTTTGCGGATACGTCGTGGAGCCTCAGTATATCAACACTCTTTTCCATAAGGAAAATTGAGGCGGCAATGGTTCCATAGAGCCTGTTTTCAGGTTCCGTTCCCGATATTTTTCTCATGAAGCTTTTCCTTGACGTACCAAAAAGCGTCTCGAGACCCATGTTTATGGATGATGCATTCCTTATTATCTCCATGTTGGTTTCCGCTGTTTTTGCGAAGCCGATTCCAGGATCCACAATTATCTGTTCGGGTCGCAGGCCCAGGCCTACAAGTTCACCAACTTTTTCATAGAGAAATGCCATGATCTCCGGAACCGCATCCTCGTATCCGGTGTGAAGCTGCATATCCGCAGGTGTGCCTCTGATATGCATCAGTATATATTTAAGGTCATTTTCCCTGCAGAGACCGGCCATTCCCCGGTTTGCCAGGCCGCTTATATCATTAGCGTACTTGACATCGTATTTCAACACACCTGCAAGGACTTCCGGCTTTGTGGTGTCCACTGATATGGGTATGCCGGTAGATCCGCTCAAATACTCAATCACCGGGCTTATCCTGGATAACTCTTCCCGGGCCGAAACCGGCAGGCTTCCCGGCCTGGTGCTTTCTCCGCCAACATCGATAATATCCGGTTTCTCATCCAGCATGGAGTCAAGAAAGGCGGTGTCACCGGATGAGACTCTCGATCCGGCATAGAATGAATCCGGCGTTGCGTTGACAATGCCCATCAGCTGTGGCAGGAATTTTTTCCTCTTGCTTTTTCTGATCATCTGCGATGAGAGAAGGCCTGAATTGTCTTTTAGCCCGTTAATCATGGAAAGAAGGTGGTCGAGCTCTTCCGCTGTTACGCTTGCAGCATATAGTTCCCTTCCGTTGTCCAGGCTCGATATTTTTGCATGGAGAGGGAATTCATCCGGGGGCATTCCACCCCTGATCACTACTTCAACCTGAATCCGTTCATCCGCTGCATCTTGATGGTCTGCACTCCTTGCTGGAAACACTGCCTTCACTTCCATATAACTCATTCCCGAACGCATACCTGGTTATGTCAGGTTATTTGGTTACCCCATTCTAGCACAAAATATCTTGCTGCGTTGCACCGTAGCTATCATAGTACCATCTAAAATGCACTGATACTCCGTTAAAATAAGCTTCTTACGGTAATTCTAAGATAACCTTATTAACGCTGATTCAATATAGTAAGACGCATAAAAATCATTTGAAGAGGATAAAATGAAGGTAAAGAATGTCGATACACCAGCCAACAAACCAAAGCGGAATTTTACAAATCTTGATGAGCTGGCTGATGCAATCAGTAAGGGTCTTAGCCTTCAGAACAGGAGAATGAGCCATGAAGAGTCGGTGGAGGCTGCTGAACACCTTATAAATTTCTTTGGCTATAATGACCGCGTAATAGACAATATGCTTGAGCCGGAAGACAGGGATGCTTTCTACACAATGGAAGATATCGGGGTCCTGCAGACAGAAAGGGAAGAAACTACGCTATATGACGGTCGTGAATGGAGAATTCACTACTGGATACTCAATGTACCCAGGATAATTGAGCTGTCAGGCATGAAGGTCCTCGAAACAAAGGCTCCACAGGACGCAGACTTCCAGATATACAGCGAGATCCCGGACGAATACTGGAAACCAAACTAGGTGTAAGACTTGCACATAGCCGTTCTTGACCAGGAAAAGTGCCACCCTAAGAAATGCAATCATGAATGCCAGTATTATTGTCCTCCGGTGCGAAGCGGGATAATGACAATAGATTTCCCGAACCCAGAGGGGCAACCCTTGATCACGGAAAATCTCTGCATTGGTTGCGGGATCTGCCAGAAACGATGCCCATTCGGTGCCATAAAGATAATAACGGTTCCGGATGAGCTTAACAGGGACGTTGTTCATCAGTACGGTGTCAATTCATTCAGGATATACTCCATGCCCACCCTTGCGAGGGGAAAGGTAACGGCGCTCCTTGGCCAGAACGGGATGGGCAAGAGCACAACTTTGAAAATCCTTGCAGGGATCACGGTGCCGAACTTCGGCAAATTTGATGTGGAGGCGTCGAAAGACACTGTCATAGACCATTATTCAGGCACCCTCATGGGCAGCTATTTCCGGGACCTCTATGCCGGCAAGACGAAAGTGGTGCTGAAAGACCAGCATGTGGACCTGATTCCGAGGGTTGTCAAGGGCACGCTTGGGGAGATCTTGAAGAGGGGAGACCTGAATAACAGGCTTGATGAAGTTACAAGCAAGCTCGACATGGAAGGAGCACTGGGAAAGGACGTATCCTCATGCTCCGGAGGGGAATTGCAGAAGCTGGCCATAGCTTCATCCCTGCTGAAAGATGGGGACATATACCTGTTTGATGAAATGTCCTCGTATCTCGACGTGAACGACAGAATGAGGGTCGCATCCATAGTGAAGGATATGGCCGAGAAGAAGACAGTCATGATCGTGGAGCATGACCTTGCCCTGATGGATTGGATGGCCGATACAGTCCATCTTGTATACGGCTCGCCTGGGGCTTACGGAGTCATATCAGAACAGAAAACAACTAACCGCGCCATTAACGCTTTTCTCACAGGCTACCTGAGGGAAGAGAATGTCAGGATAAGGCCGTACGAGATCCAGTTCCAGGACAGGTCTCACAAGGTTGAACAGACCGGGATACAGCTGGTGGAATGGTCTGATCTGTCGCTTAAACTTGCAGAATTCAGCCTTGATGTCTCAAAAGGTTACGTGAAAACCGGAGAAACCATTGGCGTTCTCGGAAGAAACGCTCTCGGGAAGACCACATTTGTGAAGATGCTGGCTGGAGTACTGAAACCGGATACCGGAACAGTATCGGCAACTGTGAGGGTCGCATACAAGCCCCAGTATATCTCCATAGATTTCCAGGGTACAGTAAGGGATCTAATCCTATCGGTGGCAAATGATGCCTTCTCTTCGCCGTTCATAATGAACGAAGTCCTTGGGCCAATGCAGATAAATGAGCTTATGGATGCTCTGGTGAACGATCTTTCCGGCGGGGAGCTCCAGAGGGTATCAATTGCCACAACACTGGCCCGGGATGCCGACATATACCTGCTGGACGAACCGTCAGCGCACCTGGACAGTGCCTTCAGGATGGCTGCTGCTAAAATCATAAGAAGGGTCATGGAGAATAACAGGAAGAGTGCAATGGTCGTGGATCATGATGTTTATTTCATAGACCTGATTTCCGACAAGCTGATAGTATTCTCCGGAAAGCCTGGAATTTATGGCAGATCATTTGGCCCGACAGACATGAAGACCGGCATGAACATCTTCCTGAAGGACGCTGGCGTCACATTCAGGAGAGATCAGGTCACCAAGCGGCCAAGAATCAACAAGCAGGGCAGCAGCCTTGACAGGATGCAGAAAAATTCTGGAAATTACTATTATTCAGAGTGAAAGCGGTGTATAAATGGAATTAATTCACAGGGACGGTTTGTCGAGAATAGCCCGGTTTTCGACCGGACACGGAATAATAGAGACCCCTACGGTAATGCCCGTCGTGAATCCAAACATTGTGGTGATATCACCAAGGGAAATGAAAAGGCTGGGTGCCAGTTCCATCATCACGAACAGCTACATTATCCGCAGGACGGAAAGATTAAGGGAAACTGCCGAGAAATACGGAATTCACTCCCTGATGGACTTTGATGGGCCAATAATGACAGATTCAGGGACGTTCCAGAGTTATGTCTACGGGAACGTTGAATACAACAACCTGGAGATAGTTGATTTCCAGAGAAAGATAGGCAGCGACATTGCGACAATACTGGATATATTCTCCAGACCATCTGATAACCATTCTGAAGCAGAGATGGCTGTGGAAGAAACATACCGCCGCATAAATGAAATAGATGACAGGGAGGGATCAATGATAGCTGGCACCATACAGGGTTCCGTATATCCGGATCTGAGGGCAAGATCAGCAGGGCTGATGGGATCCAGCAAAGCTTCCTATCTTCCGATCGGGGGTGTGGTTCCACTGCTTGAATCCTACAATTATACGAAACTCGTTGATATTATAATTGACTCCAAGATAAACGCAAATTTCGGGAAACCCATCCATCTTTTCGGCGGAGGGCACCCGATGTTCATGGCCATGTCTGTGCTTCTGGGGGTGGACATGTTCGATTCTGCGTCCTACATTAAATATGCACGGGATTCCCGGCTCCTTTTTCCAGATGGCACCAGGGACCTTGGCAGTATGTCCGCTTTCCCATACTGGAGCCCCATTAACGGAAAATTCACTGTTCCTGAATTGCTGAACGCCTCCCCGGAAGAAAGAGCAAAATCCATCGCCGAGCACAACCTCGCTGCAATATTCATGGAGATATCAGAAATAAGGGAGAGGATTTTCGAACAGACGCTATGGCAGTACGTTGAGTCGAAGGCCAGGTCTCACCCCTTCCTGTTCAACGCATACAGGAGAATTCTCGAAAGATCCAGGGAACTGGCAAAATTTGAGGAACTGTACAAGAAATCCCCGTTCTTCTATTTTGATTCATATTCCGATTCACACCCCGTCCTGGAGAGGATAAAGCGGTTTTCCGATAGCAGCGGCCCGGGCGGTAGGGAAATGGAAATTGCCGGAGAGACATGGAAACCGGGAAGGATGGATGGAGGTTTCATATCAAACGTATACAACAGGACGGACCACAGGATAAGAATCAGATGGGAAAACCTGTCGGTGCCCGTTGAGTTGAACGAAACATTTCCTGTCGAACAGGTTATTTCCGCATCCCGCGGGCAGTACAGTGATTTTAGATCAGAGGAGAGGAAGCCCGATAAGCCGGGTTCTCCGGATGATAGTGCAGCTGAGGCAACCAGGAATTTTGATCTCCAGAAGATAAGAACGGTTGCGGATCTTCAGTTCCATGTCGGCATTGGGGAAAGGTTATTTCCCAATGATGTGAGGATTATAAAATCGCGGAATACCGGGCGCATAAGGAATATAATGACACCAGATGACAGGATCATAGCCACCATGAGGGCACACGATGGTTTCCTCACGCTCAATGTTGAGGGAGCAATGAGGCTGAAGGAAATTTCTGCATTTCCAAGGTTCAGGGTCCAGGTGGACAATGAGAGCGCCTCATTCAATTCAAAGGGATTCAACGTTTTCTTCAAGTTTATAAGGGTCTGGGATCAGGACATCGTGCCGCTTAATGAGACGCTTGTTGTAGACGAAAACGATAACGTTGTGGCTGTGGGCAGATCCACTGTGTCAGGCTATGAGATGGGCCATTACAGGAGCGGTGTAGCAGTCAAGGTGCACCACAGCATAGCCGGGAAGGACAAGCTAGATTCCTGACGGTCCAGATTTGCGCCTTGAAGACACATACTTGTCCACGGTCGTTATGAACATGGCCAGTACCATAATCGTTCCTCCAACCAGTGTATAGGGGCCAAGAATCTCATGGTTTATGAGAACGGCAGAAATTGCGGCAAAAATAGGCTCTCCAACAAAAATTATGCCAGCCGCAGTTGGCTCAATGAAAATCAATGCCTTTGTGGTCACAAACATCGCAAATGTTCCGGCGAAGAGTGCGGTGAAGATTATGGTAAAAATTGCATAATAGTTAAGATCCATGTGCAATGAGGGATAGGTCGGAATAAACACAACAGACAAAACCGCTACCACAAGGAGCTGGTAGAAAGTGAATACAACGGTATCAATTCCTTCCGAATACTTGGAAAGATATGCAATCTGGAATGCGTAGGCTATTGCTCCGAAAAGAGTCAAAATATCGCCAAGTTCAATGCCGGAATTGGACAGTGCTCCGCTGGACATCAGTATTAAACCGGTGAATGCCAGAACAGAGGCTAGTATGTCGTATCTGGATGCCGGCTTTTTAAGGTAATAATAGGAGATTATGGGAATAAGCACCACATAGATGCCCGTGATTATCCCGGACTTTGATGCGGTAGTGTATTCAAGGCCCACTGTCTGGAAATAGTATCCAAAGAAGAGGAGAGTTCCGGCAATGAGCCCCTGAATCACGTTCCTTCTGCCGAAAATGCCCCTCTTTTTTATGAGGAACGGCACAAGGAATATTGTGGATAGCCCAAATCTCAAGGCCAGGAAAATAAGAGGCGAAACGAACACCAGCGTATTTTTTATAAGCGGGAAGGTGAGTCCCCAGAAAAGGGTGACCAGGAGAAGAAGACCCATATAGGAATAGGTCTTCGAATTCATGATCCATTCCTTCTGAACGCATGTGGGATGATTCCGGGGTTTCTAAGAAGAATTGAAAGAATCACCTTTGAGGGAAAATCAATATCTCCTAGCTTGTTTATTGTTTCTATATTCTTTGGCCTGGAAAGGATTTCATATATCCTGTCGAGTGAAGAATCAGGTATGCCGCTGAAAAATTTCTGTGCCATTGCATCAAATCGAAGCTCCAACCCCAGTTCCCCCCTCCATCCAGCCTGGTAACGTGATAGGGAATTCTCGGAAAAATCCTCATTTTCCAGAACATTCCTTATAGCTTCAGAGGCATGCCTGGCTGATACTATCCCGGTGAAAATACCTCCGCCGGAAAGCGGTTTTACAATACCTGCAGCATCTCCGACGAGAAGGTTTCGCTTGCCGTACGTTTTCTTTAGAAAGGTGATGGGTATGCCACCTCCATTTATTCCCAGAATTTTATGTGAGCCAAATTTCCGGTTAATGTACTGGAAATGATCAAATGCGGGTTTCCTGTAGGTGCCCACACCTATTTTCGAGAGTTCTCCAGCCGGGGTTGCCCATCCAAAGAATCCCTGGGTAGACTGCGATCCAACATACACATTCACGCTGTTCTGGTCCTCCATCCTTGCAGCGGAATCCACCTGATAGGTGGATACAACCCTGGAGGGCCTTGGATATCCGAGTTCCTTCCTTACGATGCTGTTAACGCCGTCGGCTCCGACCACGATTCGGCTTCTTATCTCTTTCAGATTGCCATCCTGGCGGTACCTGGCAGTCACACCCTCCTCGTCGACTTTCACGGAAAGGACGCGCGAATTTATCCTGATATTTGCACCTGAAGATATGGCCATCGCAGAGGCGTCTTTGTCGAACTGGTCTCTGTCCATAACTATGGTTCTTTCCCCCTTGTGTATGTGTATGCTTTTGCCGTTCGGGAAAAAAATATGGGCTCCGTTAACTGAATTCACCTCAGCCTTTGTTTTCACGTATTTGAAAACCCGCTCGGAAACAAGGCCGGTGCATTCTACCGGTCTGCCGACTTCCCTGTGTTCCTCCATGTTCACAACGTCGAAGCCAAGCCTGGCGAGGCTATAGCTCACGTAGGAACCGGAAGGTCCTGAACCAACAACGAGGACATCGTGCACTGTCCGCTAATTCCTCCAAGGATAAAAAGATTGCAAAGGATCTATTTAACCATAATCCTATCCCTTCCAGAGTCCTATTGCGAATCCTATGAAGAACATTACAACAGAAAACGTGATGACAATGCC
>JAJYUG010000027.1 GCA_021792655.1 Thermoplasmata archaeon
GCTGCGAGTTTCCTGAAAGCCTCCTTGTTGGCCATGCCCTGTATTTCAAATATATTCATGGCTCCAGAGTTCCCTGACGCCTTAACAGACTGGAGAACATTCAGTGCTCTTCTCATGTCTCCCTCAGAGGCCTCTGCAATGGACATAAGCGACTCGTTATCAATGGTGAGTTTCTCCTGCTCGGAAATGAACCTTAATCTCTTTACCATCTCCTCTGGTTTAACGGGTCTGAAACGCATAACTACTGTCCTTGACTGTATGGGAGGTATAATTTGAGAGGAATAGTTGCATGAAAATATGAATCTTGTAGTGGAGGAGTAGACCTCCATGGTTCTCCTGAGTGCTGCCTGGGCCTCCGGAGTCAGCTGATCCGCCTCATCCAGGAATATTATCTTGAATCCAAGTTCATTGGACGCCATTATGCGGGCGAAATCCTTTACATTTTCTCTAATTACATCTATTCCGCGCTCGTTGGACGCATTCAATTCAAGTATGTTCTGCTTCCAGTCCTGGCCGAAAAGTTCCATGGCCAGCGCAAGAGCCGCTGATGTTTTTCCTATCCCCGCAGGTCCTGCAAATATAAGATGGGGCAACTCCCCGCGATCAACGAAGGACTTTAATTTCCTAACGTTCTCTTCCTGTCCAACTATTTCGGATAGGTTCTTCGGCCTGTACTTCTCTGTCCAAATGTCAATCATCAGGTTCCACTTTTCTATGGTTCATGGCATGCTGGACTTAAAATATTACCTATTGGTTTTATTTGAGGGAAAAATATACTATGCGATGAGATCAATCGCCGTTCTAGCATCTGGCAATGGAACTAATTTCCAGGCGATCATCGAGGCTGTAAAGGCTGGAGTGATAGTGGGGAGTATAGCTATCCTTCTGTCGGACAGGAAGGACGCCTATGCCCTCCACAGGGCCGAAGCTAATGGGATACCATTCCGCGTGATACCATACACAAAGGCAGATCCTGAGATTTTCTACGGCAAAATAAGAGACGCCATAAGATCCGCAAATCCTGACCTGATTGTCCTTGCCGGATTTAACCGTATCCTGCCGGATCATGTCCTTTCAGGATACAGGGCAATAAACATTCATCCTTCTCTTCTTCCATGTTTCGGAGGCAGGGGCTACTACGGGATCAGAGTGCATGAGGCTGTCCTGGCAAGCGGATCAAAGTTCTCGGGATGCACAGTTCATTTTGTCACCGGCGAAGTTGACGGAGGTCCCATAATATTGCAGCGGATTGTGGAAGTGAAGGATGAAGACACGCCCGAGTCGCTTGCTGAGAGAATACACCTGGAAGAGCATATCGCAATAGTCGAAGCCATAAGGATTGCTCTTGACGGCAGCTACACAATATCCGGCAACAGGGTACTCAAATCCTGAGTCCATATCTGGACAGGTATGCAGCCACGTAGAGCAGCGAAACTATACCTGTAGCAATCAGCCACAATGCAAACAATAAGGTGGCCGACTCCAGAGGTGAATAGACATAGTACAGCGTGAGCACCCCATTGAACACCCAGTGGATAGGTATGTCCACGTAAGGCCCGAACTTCAGGAATCCAACCGCAAGGGCTACACCCACAATTCCAGCAGTGAGTATCTTGCCAATACTCCAGATCCCGAAAAGCACATGGGCAAACCCGAATAGCCCTGCAGTTATTGCGACAAATGTCCAGTCCATCGCGGTCAGGCTAAATATACCGTTCGTTCTCCTGAACCTTCCGGGTACCAGGAAGGATTGTGCAATCTGGGAGGCAAGCCCGGGGTCATCGTTAATCATATGGCGAGATGACTTCATCCTGTGCCTCACCAGAAAGAATGTTAGCAAACCAAGCGGAAGTATCCTGAATCCCGTTTCCTCGGCAAGCGGAGCAAAGATTAGGGATGAATATGTAAGGAACGGCTTCCCCACAAGTTCGTTTGATATGGTAGTCCCTCCAATGGCCACCCCGGAATACTCCTCAATCAGGCTTATTGCGAAAACAAGAAAGTATGCAGCCGATGCCACAATTACGAAAAACCCCACTGGTGTTGCCAGCGGATCTCTCTTCTCCCCCCGGAAAGTCTCTATTATCATGTAAGCGAACGATAGGGAGAAGACAAGAAAAGTGAAAACTAGCAGCAATTTCAGGGGTACGCCCGGCAAAACCACTGGAAGCAGCAGTATGAAGAAGTATGGGAAGACAATGTTTCCATACGTTTCCCGGCTAGATGGAAGAAATGATGCCGAGATCGAAGATATGAAAAAAATCATTAGAGAAATGAACGTAATGATGACCATTGCCCAGATGACGGGGTGCCTCTTCCCATGATTCATTCTCCTGTCTATCCGATCTGAATATTCGGCAGCAGGCAACATGAACATCGCTATGGCACGAAGATGATAAGTGTTTGCAAAAAAAGGGCTGGAGAATCACTCCAGCACGAATTTGTATCCATACTGGATTATGCCGCTTTTCCCGTCCTCGCCGATTTTCCTGAAGACAGACCTTACTCTCTTTCCCATTTCTATTGAGTCATTTTCAGCATCTACGATCTGTCCTGTAAGAACCGGCCCTTCATCCAGCTTGATAAGGGCAAGTGCATATGGCCTTTGCCTGACAAAGGAAGGCGGAGTGTCGTGCACTATTGTGAACGAAACTATCTCCCCTCTGCCGCTGAGTTCCATGGGTTTCATTTTCCCGATGGATTCCCTGTGGCAGTGCGGACAAACCGCTCTTATGGGGAAGAATACCCTGTTGCAGTTTCCGCACCTGTTTCCCATCAACCTGTATCTGTGCTCAGATTCCCTCCATATCCTTGAAAGCTCACCCATCTTAATCGCCTCCTACTATGTGAACGACAGAAGTGGACCCGGTGCCGGCCATGTTCTGCAGAAGCCCGTATCTGGCGTCTTTTACCTGTCTCTTGTCTGCCTTGCCTTTCAGCTGCAGGAACGCCTCAACAAACTGCCCTACTCCGGTAGCGCCCAGCGGGTTACCCTTCGCCTTGAGTCCGCCGGAAGGGTTTACCGGCAGCCTGCCACCAAGCTTGATGTCTTCTTCCACCAGTTTGTCCGCCTCTCCCTTCTTTGCAAATCCAAGGTCTTCCAGTTCCATCAGCCCATAAATGCTGTACGAATCGTGCAGTTCTACGAATGACATGTCCTCACGCTTCAGTCCAGATCTCTTGAAAGCCTCGTCTGCAGCAATCCTGGTGGAATCCAGTGTATATATGGAATCTCTGCTGTGAAGGGCCAGATAGTCCTGGGATATGGCAGATGCGAGAATTCTCATTCCGTTAAGTTTATTCTTCTTAAGATAACTCTCAGACGCGAGTACTATTGCTGACGCGCCGTCTGTAACAGGGCTGCAGTCCATAAGATTAAGCGGCTCGGCAACTGAAGTAGCATTAAGAGCCTGATCCAGTGTAATCTTGTTCTTGAAGTGCGAGTTCGGATTGAGGGACGCATTTGCGTGATCGTTAACGGACATCATTGCCAGGGCTTCCTTCTTCACGTTGAAATCCTTCATGTATTTTCTTGCAGAAATGGCGGCAAGCGCAGCAGGCGTTGCGCCGAAGAATGCTTCCCACTCCCTGTCCAGGAGGGACGACATCATGTCAAGAACCTCATTACCGAAGATATCAGTCATCTTTTCCACGCCACCTACCACCGCCACATCATACTCACCTGATTTTATAGCGAGGTAAGCCTCTCTAACGGCAGCGCCACCTGATGCACTGGATGCCTCTATTCTGACAGCAGGAATGTTTCCTGAGGCGATTCCGGAGAAGTCTGCTATCAGGGACCCAATGTTTTCCTGTCCGTTTATTATGCCTGCAAGGCTGTTGCTGCCATAGAGTATCTGCACATCTCTGGAATATATGCCTGCATTCTCGATTGCCTTGAGTCCCGCCTCTACGGCCAGATCTCGCAGGGATTTCTCCCAGAGTTCTCCATATTTTGTCTCTCCAGCTCCTATAACAAAAACGTTTTCACTCAACATCCTCACCCAGAACTATTTTTTTCTTGAATTTTGCGTAAACAGCATAATCTATCCACTTAACGTCAGCGAGCATGTCACTTATGGTGGGGGCAGCGTGCCTGTCCATCTTCAGTATCTCCTCCGTTACTGTCAGGTCGAAAGCATCAGATCCTGCACCAGATCCGAAAGAGACAGCAAGAATCCTCTCTCCGGGTTTCGCCTTGTCAAGTATCGCGGACAGACCCGTCATCATAGCTCCAGAATATGTATTCCCTATATACGGGGTTAGCAGTCCATCATTGTACTGGGCTTCGGTGAATCCGAGTGTCTTCGCCGCCCTCGTTGGAAACTTTCCGTTGGGCTGGTGGAACACTGCATAATTATAATCGGACGGTTTTGTCCCCATTTTTTCCATCATGAGCCTAGATGCGGTAAGTGTGTGCCTGAAATAGGCTGGTTCTCCTGTGAACCGCTCACCGTGGCTTGGATAGGGCTGACCCTCCCGTCTCCAGAAATCTGGCGTATCTGATGTAACCGAAAGCGTACCGTTAATTTCCGCTATGCTCCTTTCCTTGCCGATTATGAACGCAGTACCTCCCGCCGATGCCGTATATTCAAGGGCATCCCCCGGTGCACCCTGGGAAGTGTCAGATCCAATGGCCAGCCCATATTTTATGACCCCGGAATCAACCATAGCCTTCACGTTCTGCATTGCTGCGGTTCCTGCTTTGCAGGCGAATTCATAATCAGCGGCAAAGAGAGGGAAGTCGCATCCAAGTGCCGCTGAAACAACTGTTGCAGTCGGTTTCACAGCGTAAGGGTGTGACTCCGATCCTATATATATTGCCCCTATATCGCTGGACTTTATCTTTGCCCTCTTGACGGCACTTCTGGCAGCCTCGACGGAGATCGTAATCACATCCTCATCCGGTGAAGGAACGGACTTGCTCAGGACAAATATCCCGTTCCTGATATTCTCTGCATCCTCTCCCCAGACGCGGGCGATCTCATCAGGCTTGATTCTGTATTTCGGTATGTATGAGCCGTATCCAACTATTCCTGACATTAAACCACTCCACTGGCAAGCCGACGGAAGTATATAAAAATTAACGAATAGTAATTCTGCAATTGCCGAATTAACTTAGAAACGCTATAAAATAAGCTTGTATCCCGGTAGCTGACGGGATCAAAACCAGAGAAAATGGTTGACATTTTATGAACATGCCAGTTAGGAACATTCATATACTGTTTTTATCTACTTCGATTGCCGGTGGGCTTATGGATGAAATTTCACCTAATGCAAAGAAAGTGTATGATGCGATAAAGAAAGTTGGTGCGACTTCCGAGGACAAACTGAAGACAGCTGACGATATTATGAAGGCAGCTTCAGTTGGAAAGGCTATCGTTGCTGCAGCCCTTCAGGAACTTACTAATAAGGGTTATGTTAAGAGGATAGCCAGGCAGAAGAGTGCCGGATATTTTGTCATCAAGTAGTCACATCGCAGGGTCTTTCTGGCAGGATAAGTTATCACAATTACCTATTTTTTGGCAGCGCGAAGCTGCAAAACATTATTTTAACATACGGGAATACAGTCTCCATTGACAGCTAAACTTTATCTCAATGATATGTACCTCAGGGAATTTGACGCAAAGGTTGTGGCAATAGAAGGGGATCTAGTATCCCTGGACAGAACGGCTTTTTATCCTACAGGAGGCGGCCAGCCTAACGATACTGGATTTCTGGTTACCGACGGCATAAGTTACGATGTCGCTGATGTCATTAAGGTTGGAAACGACGTGGGGCATAGAATTTCCTCAAGCAACCTGCCGCAGCCGGGAACAAAGGTACATGGAATCCTGGACTGGAACAGAAGGTTTGCGCACATGAGATACCACACAGCAATACACATCATTGACGGGGTAGTCAACAGGGATTACTCTGACAGGGGGCTCATTACGGGAAGCCAGATTTACGAAGACAGGGCAAGGGTGGATTTTGATTTACCTGGCATAACCAGGGAAATGGCGGAAGAAATAATAGGAAAAGCAAACGAGGTCATCTCATCTAATTACGACATCTACGCGAGGGAGATCAGCAGCGAAGAAGCACAGCGCATCCCCGGCCTTGCAAGAACTGCACCTGGCAGGGAACTTATAAGATCTCTGGACATGGTCCGCATAATAGACATTTCAGGCTTCGATCTCCAGGCTGACGGCGGTACGCACGTATCCAACACCAGGGAGGTTGGAAAAATAACTTTCAGGAGCATACAGAGCAAGGGCGCCCACAACAAGAGGGTGGAGTTCGTGCTTTCCTGATTAAGCAGGCCTGGGAATGATAAAAATTAATAGTATGCCCGTAGGAATGCTTCGCACCAATTGCTACATCCTGCAGGACGGCGGAAAATGCGCTATCATTGATCCTGGAGGAGATTTCGCGCTGATCAACCAATTCATCTCAGCCAACAGCCTCGATCCCGTGCTGGTATTGGCAACACATGGCCATTTCGACCATGTGTTCAGTGCTGGGGAGTTTCTCAATGCATACGGCCTCAAGTTGCATATAAATTCAGCTGACATAGAACTGCTAAAGGAGGCAGATCAAATGTCCCTTGACCTGACCGGGTCCAGGATGAACGGGGACATTGAGGCAATAACCTTTGAGGATGGCCAAGAGTTCCGGGTTGGCGATTCAAAAATCCAGGCAATGGGATTTCCGGGCCACACTCTTGGGAGCACCATTTTCAAGTCTGAATCCGGACTGTTCACCGGGGATACCGTTTTCAAGGGAACAGTTGGCAGGGTCGACTTCGGCGGATCAATTCTGGATATGAGGCAATCACTGGACAGGTTCAGGAAAATCAGCGGGAATCATCTGCTGTTTCCTGGGCATGGTGATTTCACCGCCCTTGATGATGAAAAAAGGGTCAACCCCTACCTATCTGACGCATTCATCTATGGGAAGTAGGCTTTCCTTTTCATTGTGGCAAGGCAAACATACATTTTTAATAAGCATATAAAATCTGTAACAGATAGAGATGGACGATCAATACGACGTGATAATCATTGGCGGTGCCGCAGCAGGGTTGACTGCGGCTCTGTATACATCAAGGCAGGCGCTTAAGACACTGGTCATTACCAAGGATATCGGAGGACAGGCGCTTCTCACAAACGAGATTGGAAATTACCCCGGATTTGAAAGCATCAGTGGATTTGACCTGATGAACAAGATAAAGAAACAGTGTGAGCTGTATGGAACAGTCTTCCTTTACGACGAGGTGAGGAAGATAAACTATGCGGAGGAAAGCTGCTTCGAGATAGTAACAACCAATAACAGCTTCATCACGTGCGCACTTATAATGGCTTTTGGGAAGACTCCGCGGGACCTCGGCGTTCCAGGCGAGGAAGAACTGAAGGCCAAGGGAGTCTCATACTGTGCCATATGCGATGGCCCGCTTTTCAAGGGAAAGGACGTCGCGGTTGTCGGGCTCGGGGATCCGGCACTGGAAGCCGCCCAGATGCTCTCGGATCTTGCCAGAAAGGTAACTGTCGTCCTGAGGGGGAAGTCTCCAATAGGTGATGAGGAGACCATAAACAATCTCAGGGAAAGGGACAATGTGGAATTTCTGAACCACAGGGCCGTGAAGGAAATCAAAGGATCCGGTAAGCTGGAAAAGATATTCACTGTAGATCTGGAAAACAGGAATGCCCCTCCGGAAGAGCTGAAGGTGAACGGGCTGTTCATAGAGATGGGTTACGTTACCAAGACGGAATTCCTGAAGGGGATTGTTAGCATGAACGGGCTTGGCGAGATAATAACAAACAAGGACGGATCCACTTCAATGCCGGGAATATTTGCTGCCGGGGACGTTACCGACGTAGCCTACAAGCAGGCCGTTATATCCGCTGGACAGGGAGCAATAGCTGCTCTGTCGGCTTATAACTATCTCCAGGCGCTGAAGGGAAAGCCGCACATGAAGAGTGACTGGAAGAAAGTCAAGGTCGGCAAAGAGGAAAATACAGAAAAATCGCAATTCTTCATTGGGTAATCTGCATTCAATCTCTCTTTCAGGAAGTTAGAACCATATTCGATCAGTTAATTTTTGACATTAAGAGCGTGACTAAAAAAATGAAGGCAAGACCGTGTTCCAGAATCTTGCCAAAAATTATTTGAAAATAAAAAGTCAGTTTGCTTTTATCCCGGTTTTTACAGACTCCCCTTCCAGGAGCCCGTTTTCTCCAGATATCTGATCCAGATCCATTCTCTTTGGTTCCGGCAGGAGAAATATTGTAAGAACCAGCCCCATTACCGAAAGGAATGCAAGTATCAGGAAAAGACCTGATTCACCAATGGACGAAGACAGTATTATAACGTTCAGGAAAGTGCCTATGAATGCACCTGTCTTTCCACCGGCGGCCGAAGCACCAGATCCAAACCCTCTCACCTTTGTTGGAAAAACCTCCGGTGGATAAATGAAAGTTGTCACATTCGGTCCAAACTCGATGAAGAAGTAGCTGATTCCGTAGATGACCAGGAACTCGGCCACAAAGGTGGCGGAGAGGAGCTGGTGGAATATTCCGAGAATCCCGAAACTGATGGCCATCGCAGCGAATCCTACCATCTGAATTGGCTTTCTTCCAATCCTGTCAATGGTGAACGTCGCAAGCCAGTATCCGGGGAGAGCGGCTAATCCGAACACCATTGCAGAATATTCCGTGGTTCTTATGAGGTGATTCAACCCAACCACAGAGGAAGGCACCAGAGCAGACAGCATGGAGCTCGACATAATGGAATTTCCATATAATGCCCAGTCCATAAGGAACCATGATCCTGCCGTCCCAAGGAGAGTAAGCAGGAATTTCTTCTGCTTCATTATGCTTGTCCACGATTCTTTGACTGTTTCTGTGCTAGCATCAGCAGTTGTGGCTATACCGGTGTATTTTTGCCAGTTCTTTGTAGCTGAGTTTGTGTCTCCCTTTACCCTGACAAGGTATCTTGGGGTCTCGGGCATCTTCCTCCTATAATATACAACTGCCAGGGCTGGAATTGCCCCTATGGCAAGAAGCAGTTTCCATACCAGGGCCAGGTCGATGCCGGAGAAAATAAGGCCAAGTGAGATAAGGGGTCCGGCCAGCAGCCCGAGGGATTGCATGGAGAAAACCATTCCAACCAGCTTTCCTCTGCTCGCAGTGTTAGAGTATTCTGCCATTATGGTTGAACTTGTTGCATAATCCCCGCCTATTCCTATACCCAGAATAAATCTCCACGCAATGAGTATATACACTCCATTGACTGGTGTCAGGAATGCGCTACCAAGTGCACCTATTACCAGAATTATAAGTTCAATGCCGTAGATAGCTTTCCTTCCCAGCTTGTCAAGTAACCTTCCGAATATCAGGGCACCGATTACTGCAGACAGGAGGGCAGTCGAATCAAGGAGAGAGGTTTCCAAAGTGCTGAAGCTGTTCCAGCCCGACAGAGCAAGTATGCTTGTTACGACACCTATAATGAAGAGGTCGTATGCGTCTGTAAAAAAGCCAAGCCCGGAAATCAGCCAGGTTTTGTAATGAAAACCAGTAGTTTTCGCATTATCTATGGACTTTATTAAATCCTCTTTTGTTTCGGTAGTCATACCAGTCTTTGGATTATGCTTGCAGTAATAAAGTTCACCAATATAGTATATATCAGCCTAAATATGTATATATAAATACTAAGTTCTATATATGTATTAGTCCGCCTTTTGGCGCCCCACGTTTAAGATACGAGAGGATATATGGCACTCGGCGGTGAAAAAATAACGGTAAAAAATTATATTTTTTATAGCAAGATCAAATGAACCCTGCCTTACCCTGGAACACCTCTTCCGCTAGCCTCCTGTTATCCCTTTCGCGCCTGAAGAACAGTGAAGATAGTGCCATGGCATCCCTGTAAAACTTCTCCACGCCGAAGTCTTGAAGGTATCCATATCCCCCGTGTGACTGCAGAGCCTGTTTAGTGCATCTCTTAGCAAGATCGACAGAAAGGAATTTGAGCTCAAGCCTTTCCTTTGCATTGAGGTCATCCCTGTCAAACAGGAAACTCCTAAGCCCCTCAATCTCTGAGTTCAGGTGGGCAAGAGAGAATGCTACCGGCTCATAGTCCTTCAGCAGGTGCTCAAACGTGCTTCTTACTTTTGTGTACTCGATGGCCTTATTCAGGGACCCCTCAGATATGCCTATTGCTATGGCACTTATCTCAAGGTCCAGTGAATCCATGACCTTCGTCATGCGATCCAGCCCTTCAGATCCCAGTGATATGTAATCATCAGAGTCCACGACCAGCTGCGATAACGTCAGCCCCCTGAATCCCAGGGATGGGTTGCTCCTGCCCTTTGAAATACCGTTCTTTATCAGGAACAGTTCTTTTCCGGACTCTCCACCTAGCGCAACAACAACGGTTGCATCACTGTTGATTACTCCGATCTTTGTGCCTGTCAGCCTTCCTCCGGAAACGGACAGTTTCCCGGATTCAAGGTAGCCTTCCTGGACCTCTTCCATGGCGACGGTGGCGTTGACCTTTCCGCCGGCAACTCCCTCAATAGTTCCCGTATCGCCTGATTCCGAAACGAGCGGATAAAAGAGGGAGTTGTTGATTAGCACCTTCAGGGCCGCAGAGGGCGAAACCCTGGCAAGGTTTTCAAGGATTATAAGATACCCTTTTTCATCTATTCCCGAACCTCCCAGGTCTGCTGGAATTTTTGCACCAAGGAATCCCTGTGCCGCCATCTTCGTTATTATGTCGTCCCCAAGCCCCCCCCTTTCTATCTTAAGCGAAGAACCCTCAAGATTCTTCTCCGAGAATTCTTTCACAGTATCTCCAAGTATCCTGTATTCCTCATTGATCATTGTGTACCATCCTCCTTTGTCAGCATTCTTGCAATAATCAGCTTCTCGACTTCGCTCGTCCCCTCCCATATCTCCAGTATCTTTGCGTCCCGGTAGAACCTTTCAAGATCGCTGGTAATGCCTGTGGTTCCGGTGAGTTCCATGGCTTTCTCTGCTGCAAACACAGCAGCTTCAGCTGCATGCCACTTTGCTATGCTGGTTATTATGGGGTCTGGCTTGAACTGAAAGAGGAATGATGCAGCCTTGTATGTCAGGAGCCTGGCTGCCTCGACCTTGGCTGCAACCTCGGCCAGGATAAACTGTGAACTCTCTGAATTGGCTTCAGCGATTCCGAGGGCACTTGCCTTCTTTATGTACTGAAGCATTCTATCAAGTGCGCCCTGTGCAATTCCAAGTCCCTGTGCGGCAACGTAGACCCTGCTTATGTTGAAGAAAGTCATTATATGGTAGAAGCCTTTGCCTTCAGGCCCGACGAGGTTCTCCACCGGTATCTCCACATTGTTCAATACCAGCTCTGCAGTATTCGTGGCCCTGACGCCGAGTTTTCCCTCAAGTTTGTTCGCCGTAAATCCCTTTGCCTTTGTATCAACGATTACCGTGCTCAGGCCATGGTGTCTCTTCCCGTTTGGAGGCGATGTTCTGACCAGCATCACTATGAAATCCGCAATCTGGCCATTTGTTATGAACATCTTTGCACCGTTGATGATGAACTTGTCTCCCGATCTGGTTGCGGTTGTCTTTATTCCTGCAACGTCACTCCCTCCTCCCGGCTCTGTTACCGCCAGTCCCATGATAAGCTCCCCGCTGTTTACCCTGGTGAGATACTTCTGTTTCTGCTCCTCTGTGCCAAAGAGCATTATGACCTCTTCACCAAAAAGCGAGACCGTTGCTGAAATTCCGAGCCCCGGATCTATCCGGCACAGCTCCTCAATGGCCATCAGCATCCCCCATGGGTTCTCATAGTTTATTATGCCAGCCTCGAATGCCTTCTTTCTTATCTCGTTGGGGTACTTCTCCTCCCTGTCATATTTTTCTGCCAGCTCCGGGGTAAGCTCTCTCAAGCCAAACTCCCTTATCTTCTTCCTTGTTTCTGCCAGTTCTTCCGGAAAATCAAAATCCATGTTCTCACACCCTCTCAAATATTACCGAGTATCCCTGTCCGCCACCTACACACAACGTTGCCAGCCCCCTTTCCTTGTTTCTGGAATTCATTATTCTTGCCAGTGTTCCAGCCAGTCTGGCGCCGGAAGCCCCAAGGGGATGCCCTATTGAGATGGCGCCTCCGTTGACATTCACCCTGTCACGGTCAATTCCAAGTTCCTCCATTGCATTCAGAACTACAACAGCAAAAGCTTCATTGATCTCCCAGAGATCTATGTCATCTGCCTTGAGTCCAGCATTCTGCAGAGCCTTCTTTGATGCGGGTACAGGTCCCTCTCCCATTATTGACGGATCAACAGCAGCCCACCCGAATGCGCTGATCTTAGCAATAGGCTTCAGTCCGTATTCCTTGAGTTTCCTGCCAGACATCACCATCACAAGGGATGATCCTGCGTTCAGAGGGGAGGAGTTCCCTGCAGTTATCACGCCATCGGGCTTGAACGCCGGCGGCAATTTCTGCATCTGTTCAATGGTCGTGTCGCCCCTTATGCTCTGATCTGTATCAATCCTGACAGTGGAACCATTGCTCTCGACTTCAAGTGGCAGGATTTCTCCTTTGAAAAACCCCTCATCCCTGGCTTTTGCGGCTAGTTTGTGGCTACGGATGGCGAACTCATCCATCTCTTCCCTTCCTATTCCCTTTATCTTCGCAAGTTTCTCCGCGGTCAAGCCCATGGAATATCCCGTGTTCATGTCGTATTTCAGGTATTCCGGCCTTACCAGCAGCTTGATGTTCGGCTTTATGTGGGGGTTGTTGGAAAGCGGCACGTGCGTCATATGTTCCATTCCCCCTGCCAGGACGATGTCTGAAACCCCGGTCATTATTTCCATTGCACCTATGGTTATCGCATTGAGCGACGAGGAGCATGCCCTGTCCAGGGACATAGCCGGCACGCTCACCGGCATTCCGGCAAGGAGCACCGGCTGCCTTCCGCCGTATGTCCAGTTTTCATCTGCCTGAATAGCGCATCCAGTAATCACATCGTTAATTTCTTCCGCCCTTATCCCGGTTGTGGAGACAGAATCCTTTATAAGTTGCCCCAGCGCTTCATCCATTCTGATAGAATTGAACACGTCCCTTTCAGGATCATTAGGTCTGGACCTAGAAAAAGCCGTTCTTTTGAAATAAACCAGATATGCATCCTCTGACATTTTCATTGTCTTATATCCCTAATCATTCAAAATACTTTAGCGTCAGTGCGGTCATCTTGCTGCACTACGACCTAATCATAATTCCAAGCAGATACTGGGTCTCAATGAATCAACACCGTGATTCAAGCCAATCTTTAATATAGCTTGTAAAATAATGTAAGCAAGCGGCTATGGAGAACTCCTGCCGCGCAGAGGTTTAAGAATGTATCTCTTCTCCGTTGTGCTGCTTGTAGGACTTTTGCTTGCTGTATTCCTGTTCTTCTATGCAATTTATGAAGTACTTTGGGACGCACTGAAGATGCCGATCAGGAAGATAAGGATGAGAAGCGTTGTACCCAGGCGTATCTACCTATTCATCAGGAACGTCATACTGCAGGGAAAGCTGTTCAAGGAAAAGGGCGGTGGCATTATGCATGCCCTTATGTTCTGGGGCTTCCTGGCGTTTGCAGCGTACTCCTCGGAGTTTTTTGTGAGGGGTATCGATCCATCTGCATCCCTCTTTTCGCCGGGCCTGTTTGAGAACGTGATATTCTTCACGGTCGACATATTTGCCATCGTAGTCATAGCAGACGTCATCTATGCCGTCGTCAGGAGATGGGTGATCAAGATACCGCGATATAAGGGGCACAATGGATTCGAGGCTGCATTTATCCTTGCGCTGATCGGTGGGCTGATGGTTACATACTATATACTTGGTGTTATAAGACTGGACGGGATAAGTGCAGGTTATCCGGGAAGCATAATGGAGGGACTGGCACCTGGCGTAACCCCGATTACCAACTTCTTTGCATCGGTATTCCCTAAGATTGGCCCTACAGCCGGACTTTACCTGTACTGGATAACGTGGTCCATCCATGCTTCGATATTCCTGATTTTCCTAGTCTATGTCCCGAGGTCCAAGCACCTTCACCTGTTCGCTGCACCACTTAACGTCTTGCTGGCCAAGGATGATCAGCCGGCCAAGCTTACTCCGATAGATTTCGACAAGGAGACGAGATTCGGAGCCACGGATGCAAGAGATTTTACATGGAAGGATTACCTCGATTTTGATTCCTGCACGGAGTGCGGAAGGTGTACTGCAAACTGCCCGGCCAACCTTACTGGAAAGACACTTTCTCCCAGGGAGATAATATGGGATCTGCGTGAGGTGGTAATGAAGGAAGGCAAGGAACTCAGGAAAAACCACGACGATATTGCAACATCGTCCGTATTCACCAAGGTCATAGGAGAACCCATACTTGAGGAAGACCTCTGGTCTTGCACAACCTGCATGGCATGCGTGGAGCAGTGTCCCGTCATGATTGATCACGTTCCAAAAATAGTTGACATGAGGCGCTCGCTGGTACTCAATGAGGGAAAGGCTCCCAGGGAAGTACTGGATTTCCAGAGGAACATGGAATCCTATGGCGCACCGTGGGTTGTTGACCCATCAACGAGGGGAGACTGGGCAAAAGGCCTGGATGTCGTGGATCTTTCAAAGACCCCTGATGCTGAATTTGACGTACTGTACTGGGTCGGATGCGTAGCAAGCTATGATCGGAGGAACCAGGAAATCGCGCGTTCAATCGTAAAGATCCTGAAAGCTGCAGGAATATCATTTGCCATACTCGGCTCACAGGAGAAATGCTCCGGTGATCCGGCTAGAAGGACTGGAAACGAATACCTTGCGCAGATACTCATTAAGCAGAATATCGAGACCTTCAAGGAGAGGAGGGTTCAGAAGGTGATAACTGGCTGCGCTCACTGCTTCAATTCGCTGAAGAATGAGTATGCTGATTTTGGTATAGAACTGGAGGTGCACCATCATACAGAATTCATCAACAGCCTTCTGGCTTCAGGCAAGATAAAGATTAAGCAGCTTGACAGGGATCTGATAGAGAAATACACCTACCATGACGCATGCTACCTGGGAAGATACAACAGGATATTCGAGGAACCGAGGAACGTTCTGACGGAATTTGCCGAGAATTACGAAGAAATGGAGATGAACAAGACAAAGGGTCTCTGCTGCGGAGCTGGCGGTGGCAGGCTGTGGATGGAAGAGAATGTGGGCCAGAAGGTTTCACACAAGAGGATTGAGATGGCTGACAAGGTAAATGCAACTACCGTGGTTACAGCATGCCCGTACTGCATGACAATGCTTGATGACGCAAGGAAGGTAACAAACAGGGAAGAGAAGATGAAGATCACGGACATATCGGAACTTGTTGCAGAACGCCTCGACACATCTGGCGATATTATGGAGCAATAATTGGGCAAATCTTTCCTGCCATCGATGTTTGCAAAGGGAAACACCGTGGCAGCAGAATGATTATCAATTCACTGGGCAATTGCCTGCAGCTGGGTCAGCAGTTCCTTCTCGACATGCTCGGTGAACAGAATCTCCGGAATATCGACAACAACAAATATCTCGGACAGGAGCAATGTCTCAATTGCAGTAATGGCGAGGTTCTTGAGTATCTTTCCGACGCCTGTTGTAACCTCTATCTGTCCCGGAGCTGTAGCGTCAAATGTAAACGTGAGCGCCCTGTCCGCGGCCACTAAGTCCCTCAATATTCCCGGCTTCTGCGCCTGAATTACAGCCTTGTCCCCTTCCACCTTGCTAGATACTTTCCACTTTTGGTTCTGGAGGAACTGCCCGAACTTCGAGACAACGTCGTTAAGGTTCTTGCTTGTGGTTAAATTCATGCTCTTTTTAAAGAATCCCATATTTTCTGATGGCATAATGCTATATTATAATTAGCGAAATTTAGATTAATCAGATAAATTCAGGCTGTAATGCCTTATCAGGTTGACGCCTTCTCTTTTTGTATGCATTCATGGCCACTAGCTGATGTTATTGAAACAGTTTTGTGCAATACCCTACTGGCATCGTAATATTCGGAAAAAGTATAAAACCTAACATCCGATGTCCTTAACGGATAGGTGTTTCAATGGTAGACATAATAGTTCTCGTAAAACAGATGCCTGACCTCGAACTGATAAAACCGGATCCATCGACTGGGGAGCCAATGGTTAGAAACGTCCAGTTAAGAATGGAAACATTGAGTGAGAATGCAGTGGAGGCGGCTGTCCAGATCAAGGAAAAGCATGGGGGGAAGGTAACAGCGATTATTTTCGGGGATTCCCAATCTCCGGCAATCATGAAGAAAGCGTACGCAATGGGCGTGGATGA
>JAJYUG010000028.1 GCA_021792655.1 Thermoplasmata archaeon
GAAGCATTCACGTCATGTCAGTGCATTCAGACAAAATCTTTTTGTTCTCGCGAGGTTGAACAGATAGTTGGCAACTTCAAGAAAATCCGGCAGAAAAGTACACCATGTCGAGGCTGGCAGAATGCAAATCGTAACAGGAGATCCGTTGGCGAATAATGCGCATCCCGACTCAAGTTTAATACATGGCAATAGGAGAACAAAAATCTACTGCTACAAATTTTGCTCGTCCCGTACGCCATCTGAGGACAGAATAATCCTGTTCCATACTCCAGCTGATGCTGAGAAATCTGGCTATAGGCTTTGTGGTCACTGTAGGGAGATCATGGAAAGGAACCTTGACAGGGTAAAGCTTGCGGACAGAATCTGCGATTATATCAAGATCCATTATACCGAAAGAATAACACTTTCATCCATTGGGAAAGCCATGGGGGTCAGTCCCAGCAAAACCAGTAGAATTTTCAAGGAGGCCATGGGAGTTTCTGCAGCCAAATACCTCGACGAATACAGGATCGTCAGGTTACGCGAGAAGCTCAGATCAGGATCCAGTGTGTCGGCTGCCGTTTATGCCGTGGGGCACAACTCAATGAGCTGGTTATATACAGATTCACGATCCAAGCTCGGTATGACTCCTTCCAGGTACAGAAAGGGTGGCGTGGGGGAATCCATTTCCTACTCCATGGCGGATACTTATCTGGGCAAGATTGTTGTCGCTTACACTGACAAGGGGCTGTGTGCAGTCACCATAGTTGATTCTTCGGAAGCTGCAGAAGAATATCTCAGGAAAGAGTTTCCCGGGGCCTTACTTTCTGAGTCTGAAGACTCCCACAAATATATAGAAGGAATCCTGGCGTATTTACAAGGTTCCAGCGTCAACATTCCAATGATTCCTGCAGGAACTGAATTCCAGTTGCGTGTCTGGAGCGCTTTAAGGACCATACCATTCGGATCTACCGTTACATACAGTGAAGTTGCAGAGATGATCGGCCAACCGCTCGCTGTGAGAGCGGTAGCAAATGCATGTGCCAGAAACCCCCTGCCTCTCATAATCCCATGCCACAGGGTTGTAAGGAAGAATGGAGAGCTTGGAGGGTATGGCCTCGGTATAGATCGGAAGAAGAAGCTTCTTGAACAGGAAGGATCGTTCATTACCGGAGACAGAACTGATGCCTGATCACCCTTCCGGCAAGACCATAACCTTCAGGCATGCAGTCGCGATATACATGGCTTCCGTGCTTGGAGGTGGAATCCTTGTTCTGCCTGGCCTTGCTGCACAGGTTTCTGGACCCTCATCCATCATAGCGTGGATATTACTGTCCGTTGCAAGCTACCCCTTCGCCTTTACCTTTTCGAGGCTTGCCCTGAGAAACCCGCAGTCAGGCGGGATATACTCATTTTCAAGGGAAGCCTTCGGGAAATACATAAGCAACAGCGTGGGTTGGCTCTTCCTTGCATGGGTAGCACTGGGTGCGCCGGCAATAGCACTTGCTGCAGGCACGTATCTCACCTTTGCGATTCCACTTTCGCATGACGAAATCTATGGATTCGCATTGATAATGGTTATCTCCGTGGGAGCAGTTAATTACCTGGGCATAAGATTCAGCGCAAGCGTACAGCTCGCAATTATTGTTTCCATAGTTGCCCTGCTTATAATCTCCATATTGTCTGCTTCCGTGACAATATCGCTTCGCAATTTGTCTCCAATAACGGGAAACAATGGGCTCTACTCTGTCGGAACTGCCATGGCACTGGTGATCTGGGCATTTTTCGGCTATGAGAACGTTCCGAACCTCGCGGGAGAATTCGTGAACCCGAAGCGCGATCTGCATAGAAGTGTCATTTTTAGCGTTATAGTCATCGGCATCCTGTATACATCGCTTGCTGTGGTTACTGTGGGAACAAAGGCTTACAGCTATGGCGGAGGCCTGACACCATTTTCCGTTATTCTTTCCAGAGTCTTCGGACCCTATGGTGGAACTGTGGCCGGGATTGTTGCGGTTGTGGCCATATTCAGCACCATGAACGCATACATGAGCGGAGTTAGCAAACTTATACAGGTGCTTTCAATCAACGGAGGAATTCCTAAAATCTTCTCCAGGCAGAATAGCAGGACAGGTTCGGCTTCCGCTTCCATATCACTGCTTGTTCTGCTCAGCTCACTATCATTGCTGCTATACTGGACCGTAGATGCAAGCATAACAACAGCGTTCCTGACAGTCAGCGGCATAGGCGTTCTTACCTATATCATCGGATCAGGTTCTGGAATAAGGCTGCTTCACCTTGAAGGACCTATGAGAATCCTTCCTTGGATATCCCTATTGATGTCCATCGCAATCCTGGCGTTCATCGGCGAAGTGATATTGGTCGCAATCTCTGTCTTTATCATATCCTTCATTTACACTTTCCTGACGATTGATCGGAATAAAGTGCCAGCGGCTGTTTGACCAGTTGCATGGAAAATAAATACATCAAAACAATCGCAAAAGCTCTTTATCAGGTGTATGTGCAAACTTTGCGATAATATTCATGAGACAGTTTCGTCGCTTTGTTTTTCCCAGTTTTTCCTTCTGGAAAACTTGATGATTTCCATCCACGAAGTTGATAGTATTGCAGCTGTCACTATGAGCAACCATTCACGCAATCCAAGCGTTGAGGTATCTATGATTGAATGGAGAGGAGAGTACAGGGTAACTGTTACCAGCATTCCAACTATTATTATGCCCCAGGCTAATATTATAGGGTTTGAAAAGAAACCCTTCTTGATTACCGGCTGATACTCTGTCCTAAGGTTCTGTGCCAGGATCACCTGTGAAAGTATCCATGTGGCGAATGCCCCTGTCTGAGCCTGGGAAACATTTCCGTTTGCGTAATACAGGTAAAGGTAAACAACGGTCACTGCAAGAAATATTCCCGCAGATCCTGATATTATGGAATATATCATCTCCCTGGTGATGAAACCCGATCGTTTTCCAGAAGACCGCTTCTGTACTATTCCCGCTTCGTCGTTTTCGTAGAGGAACCCCCAGAGGGCTCCCACGTCCATGAAAAGTTCCATTATTATTATCTGTATGGGCAGAAATGGAAAGGGTATCACGAGCAGTATTGGAACCAGGAGGATCGAGATCAGAGACAGCTTGACTGATATGTAATACCTTATTCCCTTCCTCAGTGTGTACTGCATCTTCCTGCCCTCAAACACAGCCTCAGCAATGGTTTGGAAATTATCATCCTCAAGTATCATATCAGAAGCTTCCTTCGCCACATCAGTCCCCCTCATTCCCATTGCGATGCCTATCTCGGCAGCTCTTAGAGCTGGGGCGTCGTTAACGCCGTCCCCAGTGACTGCGACAGTTTCTCCAAGGTTCTGTAATGCCCTGACAATTCTGAGTTTTTCCCCATGGGTTATCCTGGCAAAAATGGAAAAATTCTCAACGGACATGGAAAGATCCTCATCACTCATAGATCGTATCCGGTTCCCTGTCAGGACATTGGCCGATCCCCCTATTCCGACCATTCCTCCGATAGCAGAGGCTGTGCCCGGGTGATCCCCTGTCAGCATTATCACCCTTATACCCGCATTCTGGCACATTTTTATTGCCTCCCTTACTCCCTTCTTTGGAGGATCGATAAAACTGAAAAGGCCAAGAAATACCAGTTCTTTCTCCGCCTCACTCCTGTCGGTGCATGAATCGGGACAACTTTTGTATGATATGGCCATGGTCCTTTCTCCGGATCCGGCCAGTTTTTCAACAGTTTCGAGGACATGAGTCCTGCGTTCTTCAGTCATCCTTGTGTATATTCCACTGCTCAATGCGAAACCCGAACATCTTTCCACAACAGCTTCCGGCGCCCCACTGGTGAAGATCGCGTGCCCTGAAGCTGTTTTGTATATATACGAAGCAAGCCTGACTGACGAATCGAAGGCGAATTCATTTTCGGGGTCAAATTCCGATCGCGCCTTCCCTAAATCTATACCATTGCCGCTTGCGTATTCGAATATTGATATCTCCATTGGATCTCTGTAGATTTCCGAGGACTTACCATCCATTGTAAGCGTTCCGGTGGACAGGACTCCAGCCAGGAGAAAACTTTCTCCAGCTGCAAGGCTCGCATCAAATAGCTTTTCACCCTGCATCAAGTGTCCAACTCTCATTCTGTTCTCGGTAATGGTCCCGGTTTTGTCTGTTGCGATCACCGATACGCTTCCAAGGGTCTGGGCCGCCTTCAGGCCCTTCACTATGGCCCTTTTTCTGGATAGGGAATATGCTCCAACTGCCAGTGTTATGGTTATCAGAATGGGGAGCTCTTCAGGAACAGTTGCAAATGCCATTGACAGCCCCGTCAGTATCATCTGGTCCAGCGGGTTGCCGTGCAGGAAACCTACCAATGGAATAAGGAAGCTGAAGAATATGGCAATAACTATCAGCACTCTTGAAGTCATTCCGAGGGAAATTTCCAGCTGGGTCTTTGGCTCTTTTTCATTCCTGACGGATTCCGAGACCTTTCCCAGCTCTGTACTCACGCCCGTGGACACTACTGCAAATTTTCCGCTGCCCTGGACCACAAGCGTACCGGACATTATCAGGTGCCTGTCAGCATTTCCGGGCGCCAGTGCAGGATCTCCCAGTGCCTGCTTATGAACTGGGATAGATTCTCCTGTCAGTGACGATTCGTCTATTTCCAGACCGAAACACTCAAGTATAATCCCATCAGCAGGGATCCTTTCACCTGCATGTATGAGAACAACGTCGCCTGGAACTATATTTCTGACAGGCACCTCGACGGGCACGCCATTCCTCAATACCCAGGCTTTCGCGGATACGAGGGATCTCAGGGCGAGAATGGATATCCTCGCTTTGCGGACATTGTATATCTCTATGGTTATTACGATGAAAACTATGACAATAACAGCTACGGATTCCACGGGAGTACCGATGATCAGATAAATCAGGCCAATAACTATGAGGATGAGAATCATCGGCTCCCTGACCTGTTCGATCAGGACGTGGAGGAAACCATCATTATCTGATTCTGGAAGCGAATTCGGTCCGTTGCGATCCAACCTGATTTCAGCCTCTGATTTCGTGAGGCCGTTCTCAGAATCGACTCCCAGGCGCCTAAGCGTATCTTCCGGATCGGGAGGTGCACTGTACACGTCACCAGTATCCACACACAAGTAACGCACCTAGAGTTATAATATACACTGCTGAGCATAAGCATTCAGGGTGGTAGAGGAGGTTTCCGGATCACTTCTTGCTGTTAAGTTCCTTCCTGAACTGGTCAAGTTTTTCAGGCCTGATCTCAAGAATGAATGATCCAACATAATTGCAGTCATCGCATTTATAAACCGCTCCAGCTATTCCCCCTGCAATCCAGTTTACTCTAATTGATCCACACTTTGGGCAGATCTTTATCATGTCGGTAACTGCCACAGTTTCACAGTTGAACAGCGTATTTACTTTTTACGATCCACAGACTTCATGTCAATACGATTCCAAAACCGATCAGATCACGTTTTCATCTACTTCTCCAAGGTTAAGCTGCTTCACTTCCCTTCTGAGCAAGACATAGAGAAAAGCCACTACCGGAACTATTGATATAAATGCGAGCCGGAAGCCAATGGAGTTTACAATGAGTCCCGACACAAAGGGCATCAGTGCCCCGACCACCATCATCAGTGAGAAGAAGTAGCTGTTGGCCGCGCTCCTGAGTGATCTTTCGAATCCCCTTGATATAGAAATTATTGAAAGAGGGTACGTGAATCCATGGGGCAAACCAAGTATCAGGAAACTTGCCGCAAATATATACACGTTGGGAGAAAAAGACAGCACCAGCAATCCTGCGGCTGTTATAGCTACTGAAAGCGTCATGAGCCCGAATATTCGATTCGGTGGATATATGGTGAGCAAGAGCCTGGACAGAAACGAGGTCGCAAAGAACAGGCTGAATATGAGGGTTATAAGGGAATACGATGCATGAAACTGTTCCCTGGCGAATATACCTCCAAATGTCAAAATGAGAACAAAGGGGATATTGTAGGTCATTATATTGAGGGTCGCAGTCTTGAATCCATGAGCTCTCAGTATTCTGAGGTATGGAGTCCCGCCAAGGTTTTTTTCTTCAGGAAACTGGATGTAAAATGAGGAAATGAAAGCTACCACGGGCAAGGCAGTGAAGAAAAGGAAGGACTGTGCCAGGCTGAATCTCAGCAGGATTTCTGATTCGATTGCAGGGCCAGCTATAAGCGACAGGCTCAGCGTGAGTGCATAAACAGACAATAACCTCTCCCTCTGGGTCTTGTCTTCAAGGAGACTGGCCGATGTGACTATGTTTGGCATCAGTGAGCCGAGGATAAACCCGACCACAAAGACAAGAGGCCATATCAGGATGTAGTCAGACACATAAAAGAGCGGATAAACAGCCATGTAGGTGAAAGAAGATGCAAGGAACATGACCCTTCTGGAATGCGATGGCAGCCTTGAGTTTATGACAGCACTCATTACGAAAGTTGCTCCGGAACCCACCGCCATGAGCAGGCCCACGAGAAGATCACTGAAGTGAAAGTAGTACATGGCCAGCAATGGCACTGTAGTGCTGAACATGTTATTGCTCGACCTCACCGCAAAGGCCATGGAAACTATGACAGTAAGCATTACAATGTATGATTTACTGCTTTTCATGTGCGCTTTCAGGAAAATTTCCTGACAAGGTTCGTGAATTCTACATCGTCCCTGATTTCCTTAACTGCGGTTCTGGACCCAAGTATTGCATTTCTAATGAACTCGGGGCTGGTTTTCACAGGCAAGATGGATGCAACAAAATTAGAGGACTCTACTGGGGTTTCCCTGAATTTTCTCAAGCCTTCTTCATACGCCTCGGCAAAATCTCGCTTTACTGATTCCGTGACCTTGGAGACACAGCTTCCCGGCATTTCAATACCGTGTTCTGCAAGCAGTTCCTCAAATGTTATTATCTTTCCGTTGGCAGCAGCTGTAACCACCGAGTCAACCTCTCCGGAGGATAACATCTCTCGTATTCTTGCCTGGTCATCGACATAGATCAGATACGGGCTCAGACCCTTAAGGCTTAAAACAGCTCGGGCTATGACGTCTCCAGCGCTGCCCTTTCTCCAGATTGCAACCTTGTTTCCGATCTTCGGCATGAACCCTGAAAGTCCGGATATGAGGGAAATGTTTGCCTTTAGTCCACGCTTTATCATTGAAACTGAGGAATCGAGGACAACATCAGCGTCACCTTCCTTGGAGAACACTATGTCAAAACGTGAATCCTGCGCTGCTATTATTGGGTATGAAACTGGACCGGGTGCGGCCAGTACTTTTATTCTTTCCATGTCATAGGTATATTAATTATCTATAAGTAGTTTGGGCTATTCACTGGATCGTGTCTGCGGTCGAAATGAGATCATCAATTATCATTCTTGCGCTTTTCAATGGCTCGGCATGCAGTTTCAGGAATTCCCTGCCGAATTCTGTAATATGATATCTGCAGAGCAACTGCCCCTTTTCGTTTTTAACGTGCTCCATCGTGACAAAATTCCTGTTTTTCAGTGATTTCAATAATACATAGATCGATCCCTGCGGCATGGGCTTGCCGGTGACAGAGGCAATCCTCTTCCCCAGCTCATATCCATGCAGGGGGGACATGGTCAGTTCCCTGAGAATGTATAAACTGATGAGGCCATGCAGTATTCTCTCATCCGCTACTTCTCTAGCTGACATAGTCACTCCATCAGTAGCTAGGTTAAAGCTCTATCCATAAACGCCTTAGACATTGTTATTGACAGGTCGACTGAGAGGTATGAGAATTGCTGCTCCTAGGTTCCGCATTCTGGTTTTGACGGAGAAAAATGGCAATTCTCATAAAGACATAGAGCAATAGGATGTGACAATATATATACCAGTGGATTCCCATGCATTACAGTACAAAGTGAACAACATATGTGATAAATGCAATGGAACAGGTCTTTCCGGGGAAGATAGCGGTGAGATTTGCAACGGATGCATGGGGCTTGGTTCCAGAATCCAGCTTAAGGACGGGATATTCTTCAACGAGGAGAAGAAAAACAAATTTGGATCTGTGGCGATGATTCTGATCGGAATGGTGCTCATAGCACTGGTGTCCTCGACAGGACACATAAGGGCAAGGTGGGTATTCAGGATAACAGGATTCTATCTGTGGGTTCTCATGGCGGGCCTTATATACCAGATCATTTCCATACCAAGGTACTTCGCAAGGCTTATTGGCGTAGCGTGACAAATAGCTGCGCTAAAAAACAAAGGCATTTATATCGTTTTAAATACCCATATAGTAGATAATGGCACAGATAAAGATCAAGGGAAGGATCACAAGCCTTTACAAGATAAGGACAGTGCTCGCAGTATCGTTCATAATCACCTTTCTCATGATGAACAAGTACATCAGGTTTTTTCAGTACTCTTCTTCATATGTGAGTAAATTCGTCACATTTTTTGCAAACCCATCGCTTATAACTGTCTACGGCAGTTTGATTGGGCTGCTGCTGGCTTCATATTCTGTTCTGATAACCATGATTCCTAATTTCCACGCAGATAGCCTAAAACAGCCCATATTCGGGCAGGTAAACAGGTTATATGTTTTCACCATACTCGATGGCATACTGCTCATGATCATAGACTTCACAAATGGAGTTGTACCATACGATAATATAGAGTTTTTCATAGACATTGAGATATTCTTCTTCCTTTCCCTCCTGATGGGGCTAATATTCTGCGTCCTGAGCCTCTCTGATCTTTTCAGCATAGTCAGGAAGAGGGGAGAAAGGTAAAGGGCAAAATCGATAAACCCTGCTGGATTATGGTATAGCATGTCATTTGAAGATCTGCAGGATTACATACAGTTCTCAGTCAAGAACAACTCCCTTTTAAGGATTGACGAAGAAGTCAGTCCCGACCTGGAACTGACTCACATCCTCAGCGAGGAGCAGCGCACAGGACCTGGCCGCACAGTTCTCTTCAGCAACGTGAAAGGGTCTGAAATTCCGGTGGTAGGAAACATATTTTCAACCAATGAAAAAATGAACGCAATACTTGGTTCAACACCATCGGAAATAGGACAGAGGCTCAGAAATCTCATCCGCATACCCGATGACACTGAGTCCATGATCTCAAGGGGTATGGAGATGTACCGCGAACTGGGAGGAGCAAAACCGAAAGTGCACCAATCCTTCGGCTCTGATCATGTTGCGCAGGACACCGTCGATCTTGGGAGGTATCCGATATGCAGAACATGGCCGGAGGATGCAGCACCATTCATAACGCTTCCTGTTGTTGTAACCCGGGACAGGGATACAGGTCAGCGAAATGTGGGAATGTACAGGATGCAGGTATATGATTCAGAAACGACCGGCATGCACTGGCACATCCACAAGGGAGGCGCGGGCCATTTTGCCGGGTCCAGGAAGTCAGGCACTCCTCTGGACGTGGCTGTTGTGATCGGGACCGATCCCCTGACAATATTCTCGGCGGTTGCCCCGCTACCTGAAGGAATAGACGAGTTCTCATTCCAGGGGATAATATCGAAGAAGCGTCTTGACCTGGTAAAGGGAACGACAGTTGACCTTGAATACCCCCGTAATGCTGAAATAGTGCTTGAGGGCTACATTGATCCTGGGGAGACTAGGACAGAAGGGCCATTTGGAGATCATACCGGTTACTACTCGCTCGAGGAAGAATTTCCGGTTTTCCACATAAAAAAGGTGATAGAGAGGAAGAATCCGGTTTACCCCACAACCATTGTCGGGAAACTCTGGCAGGAGGACGTGATTATAGGAAAGGCTGTGGAGAGGATGTTTCTTCCGCTAATACAGACGCAGATCCCCGAGATAGTGGACATCAATACCATGGAGGAGGCAGTTTTCCACAACATGGTCGTAGTTTCAATCAGGAAACGCTATCCGGGACATGCGAAGAAGGTGATGTTTGCGATCTGGGGCCTGGGACAGCTTATGTTCTCCAAGATTGTCGTAGTTGTTGACAGCGATATAGATGTACACGACAGGAAAGCCGTGATATGGGCAATGTCAACGAGAATTGACCCGGACCGTGACGTGACCATAATACCAGGAACCGTAACAGACAGCCTGGATCATGCATCGTCCCTGTTCAATTACGGATCAAAGATGGGCATTGACGCCACAAGGAAAGACGCTTCCGAGGGATATGGAAGGCGATGGCCGGATGTCCTGAAAATGACAGATGAAATCGACTCTCTTGTGCGGGAGAAAATGAAGAAGTATGCCCTCGAATAGGATCAGGGAAATCACTGATTTCATCAAGCTCGAGCATACAATATTTGACCTGCCGTTCGTTGTGAGCGGTGCCCTTCTGGCATCAGGCCCGGTCTTTCTTCCATTAAAATATACGCTCATACTTCTTGCAGCCACCACCGCACGCGCAACTGGCATGTCAATAAACAGGCTGATTGGAAGGAAGTACGACATCATCAATCCAAGAAAGAAGCAATGGTCTCTTGTCAGGGGGTCAATGTCCATGAGGAAAGCACTTGGCATAACTCTGATATCAGCCTTCATCTTTGAGGCGTCCACTTTTTTCCTCAATTCATTTGTTTTCATCCTCTCGCCGATCGTCCTCTTCCTTTTCATCACTGATCCATTGCTTAAGAGGGTCACCCAGTGGAGGCATCTGTACATGGGTTCTGTGATAGGAGTCGGTGTCCTTGCGGGCTATCTGGCCGTCAAGCCGGCATTTCCAGCTACCCCGGAACTGTACGTGCTATTTGCTGCAGCGTCACTATGGATAGCGGGCTTTGATATGATCTACGTTATACCGGACGTTCCGTTCGACAGGGTCAACGGCCTCAGGACCGTAATGACGGCCCACGGAACAAAAGAAGGGCTGAGAATTTCATTGATTACGCACATTATAACCATAGCCCTGTTCCTCTCAATGGGGATACTGTTAAGATCCCTTGTTTTCGAGATATTCATGCTGCCTATCGTGGCCTTAATTGTTGTAGAGCATCTCATAGTTGATCCGGATGATCCCAGCACCATAAGGAAATCATTCCTTGGGGCAAACTCCTTCATAGGATTCATCTTCCTTGCCGCAATGATCTCATACATTCTGGGCATCTGATATCCTTTCCGGCGACTGCCTGGTTCTCAACAGCCTCCCGAAGAAGATCAATATCACAATCGAGGTAACGCCGAATATATCAATGGTTCCCCAAACTTCCGGCCCATTGTAAAGGTACAGGGAGAGAAATATGGTACCGACAGACGGGCCGATTGCCCTTGCGGCTGAGTTCACCATGCCATTGAAGCCCATGAATCTGGCAACCTTGTCCTCGGGGGCTATCTTGGAGACAATTGAGTTGAGAGAGGGCGACACCAGATCCTCGCCAACGGTTATTACAATCATGTCCAGCATAAGCTGCAGCAGGGTGCCTGAAAAGCCAACAAGAAGATAACCTGCGCTGTAAAAGAGAGATCCGACAATCATGGTGGTCACATCAGATACCCTTGAAAATAGCGCGTTCAGCGGATATTGCCCAAGGACCACAACCGCACCGTTTACTGCAAAGATGTAGCCGATGTCGCTCACGGGTATTCCCACATGGTTAGCAGCAAACGTAGGCAGCGTGACGGAAAACTGCGTGGAAACCATCATTATGAAAAAAGTGCCTACGCTGAAGAGTATCAGGTATCTGTCGTAGGAAATCATGCTGACCTTTGTCCGTGTCTTCCTGGTGTATATCCTGCGGTCATACACAAAGAAAAGAATCACCAGGAACTGGATCAGGCTGGAGGTTGCGACAATGGCGAATATCCACTCCATTCCAAGGTCGTACACATATGCTCCCATGATTGGCCCTATTGCCCATCCCACGTTGGTTAGTATCCTGTATATTCCATAGGCTATGGTCCTGTCGTCCTGGCTCGTCACATCCGAGACCAGTGCTGTTGATGAAGGGAATATCAGCGATCCCGAAGATGATGAAAGGACGAAACCAGCAGCTATGAAAAGGATCGGCAGGTGTACGGCTATGAAAACAGCAATCAGTGAATAAATGAGAATCCCGTTAAACCCACCAACAAGCAGGGTAGCCCTCCTGCCAAATTTATCTGCGAGCCATCCTCCGACGACGCTGAAAGCGATAGATGATATTGCGAGGAGGGTGAATATTATTCCAACCAGAAGTATGGGAACTCCAAGGTCCCTGTTGAAGAAAATCGCCATGAACGGCCAGGTAGCTCCAAACCCAATTGATCGTATGGAACCGGAAACGCTGACCGCCCAGAGCGTCTTGTTTTCCATCATCAGCCTTGTTTTTATGGATGAAATATTCGTTTCACCAAATCCCCGGAAAATATTTAATGTATCTGCCGGGAAATCGGGTAGCAGGATGCCAGGATATGTCTAGGTCAATGCATGGGATAAAAGAGGCATTTCACTCATTCGTTTACACTTAACCCAAAGCCAGATCATCTTTCCTCTGCATTCAAAATCTGATCAGGACATATCATAATAATATGTGCAACGGCAGGGATCCGTTGCGTCTCTCTTGGCAGCAATTTAGCAGTTATGAAGGATTAGATTCAGGAGAGTATCCTGTCCATCACGTACTGCAAAATTCCACCCATCTGGAAGTATTCAACCTCTATGGGGGTGTCCAGTCTTAACAGTAGGTCAGTGGCATCTCTTTTCCCATCCTTCGTGGTAAACGAGAGTCTTGCCTTCCCCGCAGGTGTAAGGTGGGCAGGGAAGCTAAGGTCGAATCCCCTGGAAATGTCGGCGTTCAGGCTCTCAAATCCCTTTCCTTCCGGGAACTGCAATGGCATTACACCCATTCCTATGAGGTTGCTCCTGTGTATCCTCTCATAGCTCTTTGCTATAACTGCCCTGATTCCAAGCAGGTACGTTCCCTTTGCAGCCCAGTCTCTCGAGCTTCCAGTTCCATATTCATTCCCCGCGAAAACTATGAGGCCCCTTTTTTCCTTCGCATATCTCATGGCTATGTCAAATATATTCCCCTCTGTGGCAGATGGAATATGGACGGTGTATCCGCCTTCACGGCTGACCATAAGATTTCTTATCCGGTTGTTTCCGAAGGTCCCCCTCATCATGACCTCGTGGTTCCCCCTTCTTGAACCGAATGAGTTGAAATCTGCTGGGGAAATACCGCGTTCTACAAGGTATTTTCCGGCTGGACTGTCCTTAGATATGGACCCTGCAGGCGAGATATGATCCGTTGTAACAGAATCTCCGAGCACCAGAAGGGGCAGTGCATCTTTCATGTCTCCAAGCGGGACAGTCTTGCCGGGCACAAAGGAATCGAAAAAGGGTGGGTTCCTGATGTATGTGCTTGAGGCATCCCAAGGGTAGTTCATTGATCCCGGCACGTCTATCTTCACCCAGTCTTCGTTGTAACTGTCAAGGTTTGAGTATTTGGCAATGAACATTTCAGGCTTTACGGTATTTTTAATGACCGCAGTAATCTCGGACTCGTCTGGCCATATATCCCTCAGAAAGACAGGTTTGCCGTCTTTTCCAGTTCCAAGAGGCTCCTTCTCAGGGTCCAGGGTTATCTTTCCTGCTATTGCAAGAGCCACGACAAGAGGAGGGGACATCAGGTAATTTGCCCTCACGCTCTTGTGTATCCTTGCCTCAAAGTTCCTGTTTCCGGATAGAACGGCAGCTGTGCTGAGTGCAGATTTTGTTATCGCTTCCTCTATTGCCGGATCGAGTGGACCGCTGTTTCCGATGCACGTTGTGCAACCGAAGCCCACAAGGTAAAAACCAAGTTTATTAAGATAGTCCTGAAGGCCGGATTTCTCGAGGTATTCACTTACAACTCTTGATCCTGGAGCCAGGCTTGTCTTTACCTTCGGATTGACGTGAAGCCCTTTTTCAACCGCTTTCTTTGCAAGCAGTCCAGCTCCAACCATAACGCGAGGATTGCTTGTGTTCGTGCAGCTCGTTATTGCGGCAATGACTATGTCCCCATCGGAAAGAACGGTTTCCTGCCCCCTGAGGTTGATCTTTGTGCTCTTCAAATACACCTCGTGCTGTGGTGCCTTCCCGGACGTGTTTCCAGGCGCCTGTTCCATGAATTGCATGAAGCTTCTCCCGATGTCACTGAGGTTGGACCTCTGCTGCGGAAGCTTTGGGCCGGAGACGCTTGTCTCCACTCTTGAGAGGTCAAGATCTATTATCTCACTGAACTGGAGTCCTTTCTGAGTTCCAAAAAGATCCTGCTCCTGCAGGTATTTCTTGATTAGCTGGATATGATCCTCGGACCTTCCGGTCATCCTGAGATAATTCAGGGTCTCCTCATCTACAGGGAAGAGGGCAAGGGTCGCACCGTATTCTGGGCACATGTTTGACAGGGTCGCCCTGTCTGGAAGTGGAAGCTGAGAGATTCCTTCTCCGTAGAATTCAACGAATTTTCCTACCACATTGTGTCTCCTGAGGAGTTCCGTAAGCGTCAGAACGGCGTCAGTTGCGTTTGTACCTTCCCTCAGCTTGCCGTGAACATTCACGCCGACAACCTTTGGTGCCAGGATCGTTACAGGCTGATCCAGCATTGCCGCTTCAGCTTCTATGCCGCCGACTCCCCATCCCACGATTCCGAGGCCGTTTATCATGGTCGTGTGGGAATCTGTTCCGACAAGGGTATCGGGATACACATAGGTCCTGTTTTCGGATCTGGAGGTCATAACCACTCTAGCCAGATACTCCAGATTCACCTGGTGTACTATTCCTACTGATGGAGGGACTATCCTAAGGTTTCTGAAGGATTTCTGTGCCCATTTGAGAAACCTGTATCTTTCGGAATTTCTCTGGAACTCCCTCTCCCTGTTTTTTTCCAGCGATTCACTGTTTCCGTAGAAATCAACCTGCACGGAATGATCGATTACAAGATCAACGGGGATCTGGGGCTGAATGATTTCCGGGTTCTTTCCGAGCCCTTTTGCCTTGTCCCTCATGGAGGCAAGGTCCACAATAGCCGGTACTCCGGTAAAATCCTGCATGATGACCCTGGCAACCTTGAATGGTATTTCCACGTCGGGAGGATTCATCGGGTCCCAGTTGATCAGATTCTTCACATCCTCCTCCCTCACAGACTTCCCGTCAATATTCCTTATGAGGGACTCTAGAACAATCCTGATGGATAACGGCAGCTTAGATATATTGCGACCCGCCTTTTCCAGGGCAGGAAGCGAGAAATAATAATATGACTTTCCGCCAAGATCAAAGCTCTTTTCAATCCTGAATTTTGATTCCATTGTCATCTCCATGAAATGCCTACAGCTTTAATTATTATTTCCAATGTATGATAGCTAAAAGTTACATTGATCATGTATATGGGCAGCACGATCGCGGAAAAATTCATGCACTGTCTGATAAATTTAAGTATGATATAGACAATTTAGTTATATGAATTCTACAATAAAGGATGTCGACATAATCGAGCTTGGGGAGAAGGGCAGGGAAGTCTCCTCACCATGGAGTTCCACAATATTACTTGTCAAGTTAACTTCTGCAGATGGCAAAGTCGGCTTTGGAGAAGCGCCGACAACCCTTATGACTCTTCCGGTAAAGGAAAGCATGAAGGAAGTCCAGAGGGTTTTCTCCGGTGCAAATTTCTTTGACGTGGAAAAGAACGTAAAGGAATTCTACAGGCACTCCTTCTATCTGTCCAAGTCCATGGAAGCCACATCCGCGCTCAGCGCATTTGAGATAGCGAGCTGGGATCTTATAGGAAAGGAGTTGGGATCACCTGTTTACAACCTGCTGGGAGGAAAATACAGGGATTCGGTAAGGGCGTACGCAAATGGCTGGTATTCCAATTGCGTGACTCCGGAAGATTTCATAAAGAAGGCAAAGGAACTCGTTTCTCATGGCTTTACTGCTATGAAATTCGATCCCTTCGGTCCAAACTTTGACACGATCTCGCATGAGGGTTTAGCCAACGCCAGGAACATAGTTTCCGGGATGAGGGATGCGCTTGGGGACAAGATAGACCTGCTTATAGAATGCCATGGACGGTTTTCGACAAGAGCAGCAATAGAAGCGGGAAAGGCACTTGAGGATCTCCATCCTTTCTTTATGGAGGAACCACTGCATCCTGAACAGGAATTCGGACTTGCAGAATTCAAGCATTCTGTGAAGGTTCCGGTGGCTTTGGGGGAAAGGCTGCTGAATAAGGTGGATTTCGCAAGATTCATCTCAACCAGGCTCGTGGACGTGATCCAGCC
>JAJYUG010000078.1 GCA_021792655.1 Thermoplasmata archaeon
AAGACACTTTTCCCTTTCCAAAGGGAGACTCTGCACCGCCTATGGCGTTGTAAACAGTAATGTCCGGATCAGATCCTGAAAAATGAGTCTCAGTATCGTTCTCATGATACAGCCTGAAGGCAACCAGAACACCCTTATGTTTTTTCCTCACGCTATCTATAAGTTTCGGTACTTTCCTGAAGCTGATGTTAACTTCATCCCTTTCACTTATCTTTCTCACGCTCTTTTCCTTTGGGGCAAAGTCCGGGAGGGCCGCGGGAATAATAACAGCATCATACTTTTCTTCAAGGCATCTCATAGTGGCTGCCTCAAATTCATTCATTGTATGAGCATCGTGGAATTCAACGTAATCTGGGAGGGTCATCACAGAATTTCCAATGAAAGTCACTGATGATCCCATCCTGAATGCGTACTTTGCAATCATTGATCCCATTGTTCCACTGCTGTGATTCGATATAGTCCTGACCGGATCCAGGGGTTCCTCACCTCTGCCGCTTATCACAAGAATTTTCTTCCCCGGGAGATAATTCGCGTAAAAAGCCCGGTTGACATAATCGGCAATAATGGCGTTCTCTGCGATCTTTGCCTTGTCATCCTCATGCCTTGGCGGTATGATGGATGTACCGAAGGATCTGAGTGAATCCATGTTCCTTCTGTTGGCAGGATTTGTCATCATGTCCTCGTGCATTGCCGGAGATATCATCGTCCGGATTCCATGCCCAAGCGCAAAGGAGAAGAACAGGGAAGGGACGTCATCGGATATCCCGTTGGCTAGCTTCCCAATTGTGTTGTATGTTGCCGGGGAAATAAGGTAAACAAGGTTTTCTCTTTGCCCCATGAACAGGTTTATGTGCTCAATTTCTCCGGAGATCTCCGTGATCACCCTGTTCCCGGATGCCCATTCAAGCACCTTTGGGCTCAAGAGATCTGTGGCCTCCCTGCTCATTCCTACTATGACTTCCGCACCCTCTCTCCGCAATTCCCGGATAATGTCGGGAGCACGGTACAGGGAAATGCTTGCAGTAACTCCAACTACGACCTTCTTTCCAAGCAACGGTGCAAAATCATAGGTTTCCATATTCCTACCTCACAATGTACCATGATCCGATCATGGTGGCACATAGCTCTCTGTTCCCATCCACAACTTCTATGCTGCAGAAGGCCAGTTTCCCTCCGATCCGGTCAGTTCTGGAAATAAATTTCACCGGACCGGTTGATATCTGTTTCAGGAAATTGGCATTGAGGTTTACCGTGAACTCATTCTGCACCCCCTCATTGGTCATCACGGAGATGCCGCCAACAGCATCGCCAAGGGCCATAATTGCACCACCGTTCATGATCTCACCAACGCGGAGCAGGTTAGGTTCCAGCGGTACCTCTATTTCCGCATAGCCGGTAGATAGACGGATGCTGGAAACCGCAATGTCCTTAAGAAAACCATCAAGCTGAAAAATCCTGTACGCATCTTCCACGCTGAGCATTATTGTCGTATGTGTGGATTGTATATGTAATTTGGTCATTTATCATGGATGAACTGCTCGTGAGAAAACATTATGTCAATTATAAAGTAATAATGTTTCAGCTTGAAATATTTTCGTAAGCCGGAATATAAATCATATTTTCTCAAAGGGGAGAAATGAGTCCCATCCGGGAAACTAAAGAACAAATTGCTAAATACTAAAAGTGGTATAACAGCTTTTTTTGTCTTTTTTTAAATTAATTATAATACGTTTTTTTAGCCGGAAATGAAAAACGATTTAAACTCAGAGAACATTCGTTTTTTATGGAGGCAAATACAGAGCAGTTGAGCAGGATTCATGAAATGCTCAAAATACTGGGACTATCGTCATACGAGGCACAGGGTTTCGCTGCCCTCGTATACCATGGCGTTGCGAACGCGGATACTGTCGCAGATACCGCCAAGATACCACGGACGTCCGCTTATAAGGTCATGGAATCACTGGTTCAGAAAGGGTTCGCCAAGGAGACTGACGGCAGGCCAAGGATGTTCAAGCCCGAGGATATGGACAGGATCAGGTCAGATTTCGAGAACAAGTTGCAGGAATTGTTCACAAACCTCAAGGGTCTGCAGGACATGCTTCCCTCAAAGGGCGAACCACAGCTTATTTACACAATATACGGCACGCAGAAGGTTTTTGACAAGCTTGCAGAGATGTTTAACCTAACCGAATCTGAAATATTTGTATGCACCGCTAAGGTGCGCGAGGTAAGGACAGAACTCAAAAAGGAAATCGACAACGCCATAAAGCGTGGTGTAAGGGTGGTCTTCGTTACGCCTCCAAACAAGAGGGTCCCACAGAATACAGAGGTATACAGGAAGGACGGACTGATTGCGACTGATGTTGTCAGTGACCAGACCAGGGCTCTTATCGGCGATCCTGAGCTTGGCGCTTGTGGTTACAGCGATAACCCCTCGCTTGCCCTGCACGTGTACCAGTTCATCAACATGATCATACAGAACGGGATGTAGGCAAGAGAACCGGTAGAGATGGCAGAATTCGGTAATTTATTGCTTGGAGGCCATGTTTCAACCTCAGGCGGGATATCTGGAGCTTCCGATCGGGCTAACGTGTTTGGGTTCAGGACTTTCCAGGTTTTTTCAAAGAATCAGATGCAGTGGAACGCTAAACCTCTGGATCCATCTGAGGTCAAAGGATTCAGGGAAAAGGTCGCTGAGAATTCCCAGGGGAAGATAATGGTGCATGCCTCTTACCTACTTAACATGGGGACATCCGATCCGGAACTGAGGTCAAAGGTGATTGAGGGATTCTCGTTGGAGATACGGAGAGCGGATGAGCTCGGGATCGAAAATCTGGTCTTCCACCCGGGATCAAGGGGAAAAGCTACCATGGAACAGGGTATCAGCAATGTGGCTGAGAGCCTCAATGAAGTGATCAACTCCACGCAGAAAGTCAGCATACTGCTTGAAGCGGCAGCAGGACAGGGCGGCAGCATAGGCCACGCATTTGAACAGATAGGCAGCATAATAGACCAGGTCGATCAAAAGGAAAAAGTCGGCGTATGCTTTGACACTTGCCATGTATGGGCCGCCGGATATGACATAAGATCAGGTGCAGGGTACGAATCGGCAATCCAGGAATTTGATGATGCCATAGGTCTGAAGAAGCTGAAAGGTTTTCATCTAAATGACTCAAAGAAGGGCATGGGCAGTCATGTGGACAGGCATGAACAGATTGGGCTGGGAACCCTTGGTGTAGAAGGCATTTCTAATTTTGTCAATGACACAAGATTCCATGGAATTCCCATGGTGTTCGAAACCCCAAAGGGAGAGGAAGGGTACGATCTGGACATTGCAGCCGTAATTTCAGTTCTGAAGAAGAGTTGATAAATTTGCAA
>JAJYUG010000029.1 GCA_021792655.1 Thermoplasmata archaeon
CATTCAGTCGGGCAAAAATACATTAGATGCTAAAATATAGGACTTCGACCCTGCCCGAGTGGGGTAATCTGGATATCCTAGGGGCCTGCGGAGCCTCAGATTCGGGTTCAAATCCCGGCTCGGGCGTACTCATTAAGAGGTATAGCCAATCTAGGGATAACCCGGTATTTTTTTCTCCTCTGTACGATTAGGACAACAATTCAATGACCTGTGAACGAGAAAGATAAGGGTTCTAGGACTTACGTTACCAGAATTTGTTGCCAGCAAGCCCTTAATACCTGATATATATATCGAAACTATGTTCGAAAGAATGAAAGCGGGCTGGCGTCTTGCAAAGCAGGTTCGCCATAGCGTCTCAAAAGACAGGACACTTTATCTGTTTCCAATTCTCTCCGGATTTGTTGGTGTCTTACTTTTTGCAATGACCTTTTTGGCCATACTTCTCGCATTTCCCCTTGGAAGTTCAGGAAGTGATTATTTTTACCTTGCAGGCTTTATTCTGACCTATGTCTTAGTAGGTTTCTTCTCCACTTATTTTCTAATGTCAATGCTTATTGCCTACAGGGCATATTCAGGTGGTAATCCGGTTTCGTTCAGATCAGCCATGTCACAGGCTTGGGGATTCAAGACCCAGATTCTTGAATGGGCTGTTTTTTATACAATACTGGTTATGATACTACGGGTAATTGAATCTAGATTCAGAGGAATAGTGCAGTTGCTTGTAGCAACTGCAGGATCGCTGTTGATAGCCATAGCCACTTTCTTTGCAGTTCCAGCCATACTCAACAATAAGGTAGGTCCCATAAAGGCAGTGGAAGAAAGTGTTTCCACCATTAAGAAAAACTTTGGTTCGACCTTCGGAGGCGTCGCCTATGTGGATCTCTATACGCTGATTTTCACCCTTGGCGGTTTCCTGATAATACTCCTCTCCATTTTCCTTCTTTCGGTCTTTGCTTCACTGCTGATAATGATTTCCGGAATCGCTGCTGGTCTTGTTATAATGGCTTTCGGTCTGATACTGAACTACACATACCTGAATGTACTGAAGCTGGTCCTTTTCGATTACGTAAACGGTAAAGGGCTCCCTGAAGGATTTAACGAAGGGGATATCAGGAATGCAATAAGGAAGAGAGGTGCAGGAAGTTCCTTGAATTCCTCTCAGGGAAACAGTAATTTTCCCTTTTAAAATTAATCGCTATATGCCGCAGAAATCATATGGACACCCTAATACATAAAATCGTTTTGAGGCGCATGAAGAAGACTGCATTCTCCAGCCTCCCAGATATCTATGGAAGGAATCATTATGATATAAACCGACCTTCCAGGAAACAGCCCGTTATTTTGGTCAGGATTTCTTCATCTTCAGTTTGCTGCGCGAATACGCCCGGCCAGAACTCTACGAAATCGCTGATTATGTGGGCAAGCATGGAAGACCAGTGGACACCGCGTGGGGTATATAGGGGGAAAGTGAAGATGGTGTGCCGATCTACCCCGCAGAGAGGGAAGCGTTTCACAAACTCGTCACGGAGTTCAGGATAAACGCATACCCCTTCGGAAGGCATATCCTGAATTATATTTCTATTCGACCATGGGGATTACATTTGGAAAAAAGTTGATCCATCACCCTCTGGTTATAAGAGATCTCTTAGATATGGAGGTATATCTGGAAGGTGCAATGATGCTTACAATAAAGGCTGTGGACGTGTTCCGGAAATCGTACTTTCTGGTGGACACAGCCGACAAGCCAGGCCAGGATTGCCTCTACAGAATTGCGTAACTGTACAACAGGAGGTTTGGTGACCGAAGAGGATATGAAAGCGGTACTCTACGCGAATACGTGGACCCAGTCAACACAGTGCCAGGAGCCTGAATTTCAGGCACCACCTAAAATGAAAGTCAATATATTGGTAACGGTAGTTGCAATAAAGAGGGAGTATGCGATCATGGCGAAAATAAATGAGACTATGAAAGTATACGATTTTTTACCTATAAGGAAAGCAAGAATAGTGATGGCAGATATAAAAAATATCAACAGCGAGTAAATCTCAAGCTGCATGAATCTTGCCTCTGTCCTGAACCACGCCATAGCGGGAGAGAAGAGGGCAGCTGATGCAACAAGTACGACGAGAAATTCTGTTACAAGTATCCAGGTGCTGTTTCTTCCAGTTTTGGTTGCGATTGCAGTGATCACTGATTCAAATACAGCTACTCCGATGATAATATCTACCAGAGTGTCAATGCCGAACCCAAAGTTTGGCAAAAAGAAACGCAAATACCTGAATGGCGTTATCAGAAGGAACGCTCCGCTCCAAACTGTCACAGAAATTGCGGTTCTGTACAGGTAAAATGCTGGCCCGTTTACAAATGGCTGAGACGACTGCTTCTTCTCAACTGGATACATTGCTCTCCTGTCAGAGGGCGTTATCCGCTGAATTACAGGGCTGAACGACTGATAACTGTCAGTTACGCATAATCCTGACCTGATTGTTGAAAGCGAAGATGAGGAGGATACTATCTTCAGATCAAAAGTATAGTCAGGGAAATCATCCGGGCTGTCATCAGCATATGTAAAAAATCCGGCACAAAAATCGATCCAGCTTTCCATTCTCTCATCGTTTCTTGCCTTTACGCTTACTCTCGGTTTTCTGATACGATCCACAAGTTCAAATGAAATGAGAGATAGTGCAGTTGCAATAATATACTCAGGGAGGAAATAAAGTAAGTTGGCCAGACTTAAAACTATCATTTGATTTCAACAGCTGTTTGTTTTTTACTCTAAGTTATATAATTACTTATATATTAATATTCATTGCATATCCTAGAATTGCTGATACACTGATCTGGTTCTGATTCAAAGCGAGTAAAAGCTATGCTATACGGCTCGCATACATTATGTTTTTATAGAAGTTCAAAATTAATTTTGAGGAATTGATATTTATGATAGACACATTCTATACAGATTTTGCTTCTTCTCCCATCGGCCCAGGGAAAAATTATCCTATACCTGTTACCGGCAAATTCCGTGGTAAGACTGGAGATGAAGGTCTTTTTGTTAATTCGCTTGACTCAAGAATGGACTACGACAGCATCTTTGAGGTTGTAAAGGAATCAGTCAGGTATGTCACCGGAAAGGAAAGATCTGGCATCGGATTGGCACTATCGGATCTGCCTTCCACTCTTGGTGCATACTGGCAGGTTGGTGGAAACTACATTGTAATGAATGAAAACCTGGTCAGGGCAATGCTAAAACTTTCCGGTTCTGAGCGGGAATTCAATTCATTCATCTATATGATCCTGGCTCATGAATACATCCATTCACTCGGGTACATCGATGAAATGGAGGCCAGGGAGATGACCGCAAGAGTTTCACGTGCCGCTTTTGGAGAAAAGCATCACGCCGCGAGGATGAGTGCGGGTGACGTTTGGACCATGTATCCGCAGTTAAAGTATGCCGGTTCCGGTAATGGCAGTTCCCTGAGGATAGTCAGTAAATTCGACTCTTCAGCAACTTCGTACATAGCATAATTGGCATACGCACATTTCAGCGTTTGGATGAGGGAATGGTAACCGCGAATTATGGAATCGAGAGGCATGTGGACTATTATCTCATCAGATTTTTCAAATCTATGAGAAGATTCAGTTCCGCCCCTTACAATGGCGGAATGGGTGAGTCAATTGCGTATGCAAACAGGCATGTTGAAAGGAATTACTGTTCCGATCCCGGAATTGAGATTCCTCAATTCCTTGGCAGGAATAATATTGATGCGAAAGGGATAACAGTCACCCTAACGGCGTGTCCGGTTTGGGATTTTGTACTGATCGAGGACAACATAGGGGATAGTTTTCTTACTTCTGCAATCACGGCTGGATCAGGAAATGCCCTTAGCATCGGGAGCAAGGGAAGTGAAGGTAACGGAACGGTAAACATATGCGTCCTGACAGACCTCCCTCTGAGCGATTCTGGAACCCTGAACCTATTCCAGACAATAGTCGAGGCGAAGGCACAGGCATTCAATGACCTGGGTATCACGGACAGGAAAACTGGAAAAATTTCTCCAGGCACATCAACCGATACTGTTTCCATATTCGTGGCAAGCCAGGGGAATGATATAGAATTCGGTGGCAGGCTGACAGATATTGGGCACAGGATTTCCCTCACTGTTTATGAGAATATCGGGTTGGCGCTTCAAAAATGCCTCGATTGACACAAAGACAGGTTACTCCCTGCTGAAGATAAATATATATTCATGCTTGAAGACGTAGAATCCACCGCTCAGAGCACGATATCTCCAAAGTTGCTCACTGCTCCTCTTGCCCCTTGTCGTGTCAAAGTTCTTGACCACAATGCTCCTGAGCAGAAAACCCCTCTGCATAATCTCGTTCATGCAGTAAAATCCCAGAGGGATATGAACACCTTTTGAATATTTATCCCCAATCACCAATACAAGGTATCTACCCTTCTGCAGTACCTCTCCCATTTTCTCCGAGAGTTCCCCAATCTTTTTTATGAAAGTTCCTGTATCCTCAATGGTTGAGAGATCATCTGGTGATTCCGAGAACCTGATTATGTCCTGATAAGGTGGATGCAATATTACAAGCTGGAAGTTTCCAATGTCATTTTCCTTCATTAATGTGCGGTAATCAATTGCAAGGGAATTTCCGGCATAGGATCTCGTGGAAACCTGGAAAGGGTTCCCAGTTCCATCAATAATACCTGTCGCCCTGGTTACAGTTTCAGGGTTAAGATCCACGCCTATTGCGTTCCTGCCCAGTCTACGGGATTCTATGAGGGTGGTTCCGCTTCCCATGAATGGATCAAGGACCCAATCCCCCTTTTTTGTATACCTCAGCATCATCTGCCTTGGTATCAGTGGTATGAAATTCCCCCAGTACCACGCACTGTGCCCGGAACTCCGGTCTCTCCCCTTTTCCATCCAGAGGCTGTCGGTAATTATGTCATCATATTCCTTCCACCTTGAGAGATTAATGTCATTTATCCTGCCCGTTCTTGTATGGTTCAGGCTCCTATACAGTCGCTTGGCATAGTAAGTCGCCCTCTCAGCAGTCCTTGAAGCAGCCACCTGATTGAGTTCCATAATTACAACTTCCCTTGATATCAGCATACTGGGGTTTACTGAATTTGATGCCGATGAAGGAGTTTCGTGGATCAGCGCGAGAAGATCCATCGCGGACTTTCTCTGGATTAGAAGGTCTGTCTGGCCGATAATTCCTGGTAGTTTTTCATTCATGATGAAGATAGCTTCCTCCGAAAGTGCCGTCCTTCCGTTCTCAGAGATCAGGGAAGGAGATTTTTCTCTGCTGTGGTTTACCATTTTGCAGAATAGAAATAATATCAGACATCATATGGCTTTCTATCGAATCTCCAGAATAACCAGCCTTTAATTCAAGACTGCAAATGCAGAATTTAATGGAAAGATGCCAGGTCACTTTATTAAGGTAGAATTATATTTCCACATGGATGTATCAGAACAGGAAAGTGGTCGTCGCAGGTGCAACAGGTTCCATAGGAAATAAACTATGCAAGCTGCTGAAGGAATCAGGCTACGAGGTCACCGTCTTTTCCAGGAATCCCGAAAACGCCAGACTGAAGGTTCCATACGCGTCAAGGTACGTGGAATTCAACTATGAGAAACCTGGGGAGTGGGTTAAGGAGCTTGATGGTAGCATGGGTGTCATAAACCTGTCAGGTGCTCCCGTTTTCAAAAGATGGACAAAAAAATACGTTAAGGAAATAATTGACAGCAGGGTTCAGTCGACCAGGGCACTGGTGGATGGCATCCGATCTGCAAAAAATAAACCACGGTTTCTCATCAATGCGTCAGCTTCCGGGTATTATGGCTATGAGATATCAGATAATAGTGTGGTAACGGAAGCAACGCCTCCTGGAAATGATTTCTGGGGAAAACTCGTTACGGACTGGGAAGGAGAAGCTAAAAAAGCAGAGGAAATGAAGGTTCGTGCAGTTATGATCAGAACGAGTGTGATCCTGTCAAGAGGAGAGGGGGCACTTGGCAAGCTGGAGCCTGTATTCAGGAGAAATTTGGGAGGGTACGTGAAGCCCGGGACCCAGTGGTTCCCCTGGATACACGTGGCGGATGAGGTCTCTCTCATCAAATTTGCGATGGAGAATGATTCCATCAGGGGTCCAGTAAACGCATCTTCGCCGAATATACCGGACATGAAGCAGTTTGCGTCAGAACTGGGCAGGACAATGAAAAAGCGCGGTAACATGGCCATTCCACCATTCTTGATCAGGATACTCATTGGAAAAGGTTCCTCAGTCATATCAAGAGGTAGAAAAGTATATCCCAAAGCCGCTCTGGATAACTGTTTCAGGTTCAGGTTCCCTGACCTCGGTGTGGCACTGGATGATCTTTTAAACAAATAGGTTGGGCAATACAGCTTTCCAAGTTTATGCAAAGAAGAATGTTCATTAAATCCAGAGCGATTTACGGCGGGTAGGTTTTTATGGCAGGAAAAAAGATCGCAGTTGTCGGGGCAGGGAGCATGGGATCTGCTATTGCTGAAGTTATGGCATTCAACGGATATGAGGTTCTTCTCAAGGATGTCACGCACGAACTTGTCGAAAAGGGTAAGTCACGCATCAGAAAGATACTCACTGACCTTGTGTCATATGAGGAGTCAAGGGCGACGAAGGAAATTTCCCGCATAGAGGCTATGGGGCTGCAACTTACGTCCGGGCAGAAGGAAACAATTAAGGAGAAACTTAAACCCAGCTACGGACAGGATTTCGTCGATCAGACGATGAAGCGCATCCATGGTACCGAGTCTTTCCAGGATTTTGGCGATGCCGACATTGTCATAGAGGCTGCCTTCGAGAACATGTCAGTGAAGAAGGAGATATTCTCCGACATCTCCAATCACTCTCGCGAAGACACAATAATAGCATCCAACACATCCTCACTGAGCATAAGTGCAATGGCTGGCAGCGTTTCCAGGCCAGATCGGGTGGTGATAACCCATTTCTTCAATCCGCCATACACGCTGCCTCTGGTGGAGATAGTTCCTGCGTTGCAGACATCAGAAAACACACTTCAGATCGTTCATGATTTCATCGCAACCCTTAGAAACCATCGAACCCAGATGGTGCCCATCAGGGTCAAGGAGGTGCCAGGGTTCCTAGTGAACAGGATGCTGGTCCCGATGATGAATGAGGCTGTGTTCATTCTGGACGAAGGAGTTGCTAAGGCCGAAGACATAGACCGTGCCATGAAAACTGGTGCGGGTCTCCCCATGGGTCCCCTGGAGCTAGCAGACATGGTTGGGCTGGATATCACTTACGATGTTGCCAGGGTACTGTATGAGGAGTATGGGGACCCAAAATACCGGCCATCAAATCTCCTGAAAAGGATGGTATCAGCCGGGATGCTCGGAAGAAAGTCCGGATCTGGATTCTATAAATACAGTTGAATTGTTAGGACGTCAGCCAAATGAATGAAAATAATCCGGTCATCACTTCAATGGAGTGATGTTCTTTCTCTGGCTGTTAATGAGAACCATTGTTGGTTCAACAACATACTTTGCCTTTGAAACTCTTGAGATAGAAACAAGGGCAGTTTTCCTGTCATTGCCCTTGAAGAGTTTGCTCAGTTCAGCCATCAGGGTCTTGCTTACCGCCAGTTCAACGAATATAGGTGTTCCCAGATGATACCATGTCGCTATTATAGATGTGTTGTTAGTGCCAAGAATGTCCTCGCGGTCCACTTCAAATTCCAGTCTTTGACCTATTTCTATTTTCAATTCTGGTACCTACCAGACAAATAAAAAGATAGTTATTTAACCTTTTTTCATAGGTATGTGATACATTATCATACCTTTTAAAAAGATATGATTGCACGGTGAGTGCGTAGTTCAGGCTTTCTGGATAAGTTTCACCTCAAGCAACTTCTCCATTTTCCTTGCAATCCTTATGTCTGGCATAAGCTCCCCCCGCTCGATACTGGAAAGCACATTTTTCCTCTCCTGAAGTTTCTTTGCAAGCTCTTCCTGTGTCCACGAGAGTTTTTCTCTGGCCTCCTTAATAATTATGGCATAATCCGGGTCTATGTCCATGGATTCCAGGTCTTCCTTGGGCTTCCTGTAGACGGGCTTAGATCTCAATGGTGCGCTATACGTCCTCGGTTTCTCAGGCATTGTCACCTGCCTCGGCTTTTCGTTATGTTCGGAGGATAGAGAATTGAAACTCCGCACGGCATCGACAGGTTTTCCAAATCTGGCACAGTCATCGCACACATTGAGGATCGCCCCATCAACTCTGATCTTGGTGGTTTTCGCAGTCTTCTTTCCGCACATTTCGCATTCAATGCTGGCCATGTGCCTGTATTTCTAAAAGACTAAATATCTTTTACTGCTTTCAATATTCTGAACAAAACTAAAGCCGGAGGTTTTTGAAGCTGTCTACGTTTGATTCCAGGAGGATTTTCATAGAGGGAAAAAAGCTGTACACCAAGTCCGACACAGCCAGAAGTGTATACGGGGAGGTTACGAAGAAGATTTCCGGTAGTTATTACCGATACTGGAACCCCAAGAGGAGCAAGCTTTCTGCTGCCTTCATAAAGGGGTTGAAGTTTTTCCCCTTTTCGGAAACAAGTAATGTTCTATACCTCGGGGCGTCCACGGGAACAACGGTGAGCCACCTGTCGGATATATGCATTATGGGAAAAATCTATGCCGTGGAACTCTCCTATGAGCCATTCACCAAGTTGCTCTCGCTGGCAGAGAACAGAACGAATATTTATCCGATTCTTGAGGACGCAAACCTTGTTGAGCGATACTCATTCTTCGTGGAGAATGTCGACATAATATACCAGGATATATCCCAGAGAAACCAGATCCAGATATTCAACAATAACGCAGATGTTTTTCGCGAAGCCAGAAAAGCTCTGCTAGTCATAAAGATCAGGGCAATATCGTCCAGGCAGAACGAGGAGGAAATCCTGAACAAGGCAATCTCGGAGATAGATGGATTCAAGGTTGTACAGAAGGTGAACCTCATCCCATACGACAAGGCAAATTACATGCTCTATCTGGAACGGAAATAGCGTTTTGAAAAAAATAGGATAGCTTATAATATCGCCGTAATATTTTAGCTCTGAAACATAATAAGAGGTTCCAAAGATGTCAGTCAGCGCAAATCCACTCGAACTTGATTTTTTCAAGAAACAATCAATGGAGAGAAAGAAGTGCACTTCATGCTCGTCCTTTTTCTGGACAACCGACCCCAAGAGGAAGACATGCGGCGATCCTCCATGCGATCAATATGGATTCATCGGTAAGCCGCCCACCTCCAGGGAGTACAGCCTTGACGAAATGAGGAAGGAATTCCTCGGATTCTTCAGCGGAACGCATACCATTGTCCAACCATATCCTGTGGTACCAAGATGGAGGGACGATGTGCTCCTGGTGAACGCTTCCATCTATGATTTCCAGCCGCAGGTTACGTCAGGAGTGGTATCTCCCCCTGGAAATCCGATCGTCATGTCCCAGCCATGCATAAGAATGAACGACATTGACCAGGTTGGCGTTACCGGAAGGCATCTCACAAGCTTCGAGATGCTCTGCCACGATTCATTCAACAGGGAGGGCAGGGAAATTTACTGGAAGGATGAGACCGTAAAATACTGCAACTCTTTTCTGACCGGGCCTCTAGGTATTAGCCAGGATCTTATCACATACAAGGAGAAACCGTGGTCTGGCGGAGGGAACGCTGGAAACGCGCTTGAAGTATTCGTGCTTGGCCTCGAGGTTGCTACGCTGGTGTTCATGGATATGTCGGAAGATGAGAATGGAACCTTTGAGGTCGAGGGCAAGAAATACTCTCCCATGCCCCAGAGGATCGTGGATACGGGATATGGCCTTGAAAGGCTCGTATGGCTCTCAAAGGGTACTCCAACAGTATACGATTCAATCTTTCCCAATATTATGTCAGGTATAATCCAAAGTTCAGGCATAAAGCGGCCGGACGATGGCATGATCGCACGGATAGTCACTGCGCTTGCTTCGGATGAATCTGCTGTTCCAAGGGATGTGATAAAAAAGGCAGTTGAAGGGCACTCTCTGGGTAACGGCGGAAATGCAGAGGAAACCATGAAGGATATGGAAAGACTCATGGCTGCCTTCATCCTTTCAGACCATAGCAGGACCCTGCTGTTCATGTTCAGCGATTACGTTATACCTTCCAACGTCAAGGTGGGGTACCTGGCCAGGCTCCTTATCAGAAGATCCCTGAGATTCATAGGAGAACTCGGCCTTCACCTCTCTCTTTCAGACCTGATCAGGCTGCAGATGGAGAACATAGGGGAACTGAGACTCAATTATCCGTCTGTTTTCATCGACGAAGTCATAGCAGAGGAGATGGAAAAGTACACAGCTGCGCTGAGGAGAGGCGAATCGGTGCTGAGAAGGATCATAGAAAAGGAGGGGAAGATAGACGAGGGAAGTCTCCTCGAAATGTATGATTCATACGGCATTTACCCAGAATTTGCCGCGGGTATCTATAGGGGTATCACCGGAAGGGATCTGGCAATACCTCACAATTTCCAGGCTCTTGTTGTGTCCAGGCACGATGCAAAGAAGAAGAAAGACCAGGTCAGGGAGAAATTCCCTGACCTATTCACAAGGCCGCTTTACTATGACGACGTCAGCATGCGCGAATTCACGGCTTCGGTCATCCATTCCGGGAAGAATTATGTTATCCTTGACCAGACTGCATTCTATCCGGAAGGCGGAGGGCAACCCTATGATCTGGGCGTAATTGTACACGGCGGCAGGGAAATCAGAGTCACAAGGGTGGAAAAACACGGCAGGGCAATTGTTCATTACATTGAGGGAAGCATTCCGGAGAAGTCAAGGGTGAGGGGCGTAATAGACTACGAACGGAGGTGGCAGCTTATGGTTCACCACTCCGCTACACACCTTCTTCTCGGGGTGATGAGAAAGATAGTAGGAGAACACGTCTGGCAGAATGGAGTCCAGAAGGAAGTCAATGAATCAAGGATAGACATCACTAACTACAAGAAAATCGACAGGGATCTAGTTCTTAAGATCGAAATGGAGTGCCACAGAATAATCACGGAGAGCAGGAAGATCACTGTGAAGAACATAGAATGGAATCATGCCTTGGGGAAATACGGATTCAGGCTGTTTCAGGGAGGAGTTCCACTGTCGGACAAGCTCAGGGTCGTGGAAATAGATGGAGTTGATGCAGAAGGCTGCGGTGGAACACATTTATCCCTCACGTCACAGATCGGGATCCTGAAGATAAAAAGCATTGAGAATATACAGGAGGGCATACAGCGTGTCACCTTTGTCGCAGGACCTGCAGCCGTTAATCTCTTCAGTGCAGTTTACAACGAATCAAATGAAATAAGTTCGGTTATGGGCAAACATGAAGGTAGCCTGCTGGGTAACGTCAGGCAACTTGTTGAGGAAAACATCGAGATGAGAAAACAACATGAAAAGATCCTCAAGCAGGCGGTCAAGGTATTACTGGACTCAGGAACTGATATCGATGTCGAGGGATTCCGGATAAGGTTTATCAGGGGTACACTTGAGAAAGAAGCCGAGAAAGATCTGTCCCGGGCAGCCTATGGAATGGAGGCGGATGCGGTTATTGTTATGCTGCTGGGTCGTGGTACAAATAATTTCCTGTTGTTTTCGCGCGGAAAGATCAGCGCTGCAGAGCTCGGGAAAATGCTGGGATTGTCGGCAAATGGGCTGGCTGGCAGTGAGAGATTTTTCCGTGCAGAGGCAGCCAAGGATATAGATGAAAACTTAATAAGAGAGGTTTTCCATAGTAAGCTTTAACGGGTTACCACCATGGACGAAGAATATGAGAGGATAAAGGAGATCATATCCTCTCTATACGAGTTTTCCGAGACAAAGAACCGGGGAAGTTCTTTCTATTTCAGGATACCTGAACTATCATCCTACCCGGAGGAAAAGTTTTCCCTGCTGGTGGACAAACTTTCAGACCTGGGTTATGTTGTATTCACCTCCGGCCTTCTGGGCGAGGAACTCTTCGTCATAAAGAGGATCTCCAGGCACCAGGGGCGCAGGGCCATAAAGATAACGATGCTCGCTCTTACAGTGGCAAGCCTGTGGTATGCGGGGTATTCGTATCAGGTCCAGTATACCGGGTCTCTCGACTATGCAAAGAATCTGGCCGCTGCGCTGATTCTGTTTGTTGTCCCCATCCTGGCTGTGCTGGGGTTGCGAGAACTGGCCAGGTTTGTTGCGTTCAGGAGAAACCGGATGAGATATGAATTGCCGATGTTCATTCCCGATCCGCTCGGAATAGGGACCATGGGTGTAATCAACCTTCCCTCACATCCATTCAAGACTAGGAGGGCACTGCTGGAAGCAGGTTCATTTCCCATAGTAGCCGGTTTCATTGGGTCGATTGCGCTAATCCTCGTTGGCAATTTTGTGCTCCCGTCCTCCACTGCCTTCACACCCACCGTCAATTCCCCCATAAACACTGTGAGCCTTCCTCTGATATATCCACTGTTGCTGAACGTGATCTATCCGGTCTCTGCAGTTCCAAACATAATCGCGTATAGCGGATGGGTTGCGCTGGTGATAAACTCATTCAACGCGGTTCCGGCAGGTTTCCTTGACGGAGGGCTCGTTTCTGTCGGCCTCTTTGGCAAATATTCGCGCTACATCTCATATGTTTCAATAATAGCCCTCGTCGTTCTTGGCATCACATATCCTCCCTGGATAATTCTTGCAGTCTTTGTCCTCGTTCTTGGCATAAGGGGGCCGGAACCTCTTAACAATGTGTATCGCCCGCTTCCTCTTTCAAGAGCCGTGGCGGTGCTGGCCATCCTTGTGCTCTTCATAGGCATTGTTCCTTTTCCTTTCCATCTAAGCGAGAACCAGATAGCAGCCAGCGTGCAGGACCCTAATTACCTCATAGTGAACGGAACTGCGGTGAACGCAACCTTTGAACTGTCGGTGACCGATACCGGCATATCCTCAATCGTGCCCGCCTTCATAGTCACTCCGTCAATCGGGTATGCGTTCTATGCGTCATCAGATACTCCAATATCTCCGGGAAGTACAGGGCAGTACAGTGTAACGCTTGACACCTGGACTTTGAACACGACCGGGTACCACAATTACACACTCAGGACATACTATGGCGGCAGCAGTTCAGACTCAAAGCTTTCCGTTCTGATCGTTCAGCTTTCTTCTGGACCTTTAACATTGGGGCCGAACAACCATAATCCCATATATCAAACAGTCAGGAAGAATGAAACCGTAAATATCTCCGCCGTCAACACGGGGGATTCCAGCCTGGTCATAAGTACGCTGATCTTCACCAATGCAAATAATTCCTATAACTACAGCTTCCAAAATCTCTCCAGATCCGTCACCGGTTCGGGCATAATCATTCCACCGGGAACAATTGATGCGGCAGGGATTGTTTCATTTTCCATCACGCCTATAAGTGTATACGGAGAGATGACCATAATAGCCATGGACCAGAAATACGACGCAGCGGTTGAATACATCTTCTTCTCTTAACTTCCCGTTCACTGGAATTGGTCAAGTACTTATGGCTAAATTGGATTATGCCCGGGTGAAGATTGGGTTTTTCATAAATCCACGGGCGGGTTCCGGTGCTTCATTGAATAAGAAGGGATCGGACCAGGTTGACAGCATTGACCGGCCCTCCAGCACATCATATAGTGCTGGGAGAAAATTTCTGCAGGGAATCCGAGACCTTGGCATACACTTTCTCGTCCCCGGGGGCATCATGGGAGCTGATGCCATGGACGAGGCTGGAATATCGGATTATGAAATTGTCTATTTTCCAAAGAATCCCACAGAAGCCAGCGATACTATCTCATTTGTTAAATCTATCATGGGCATGATACCGCAATTGTTGATTTTCTGTGGCGGGGATGGAACAGCGAGAGATATTCTTGCTGCAGGCTTCATCAGCATCCCCGTAATAGGAGTTCCTGCCGGGATAAAGATGGAGAGTTCTGTTTTTGCCATAAGTGTACAGCATGCCATCAATGTCACCAGGGAAGTTGTAGGAAAGGGAATAGCCGAGACTGAAAAGGCAGAGGTTGTGGACATACCGGAAGAAGAACTGGACACGATTCATCCTCATCCAAGGTTCTATGGAGAACTGGTCACGCCTGCAAACCAGGGGATGGTCTCCTCGCCAAAGCTGGATTTTTATCAGGGCGACACAGAAGGTATAGCTGACTATTTCATTGAAACCATGGATAAGGACATGCATTACATCATCGGGCCCGGATCCACGTGCAAGTCCATAATTGCAAGACTTGATAAGGAAACGAACCTGCTCGGCTTTGATTTAGTGGAAGCTGGAAGGTTAATGGAAACAGACATCAGTGAGCAGAGGATATTTGAGGTTGCGACAACTGGCAAATGCAAACTGGTAATTTCCCCCATCGGAGGGCAGAACTTCCTTCTGGGGCGCGGCAATAAGCAGATTTCAGCCCGCGTTGTGCAGGCTCTCGGCTTCGATAATATTATGGTGCTATCTGCTCAGGACAAGCTGACCTATACAAAAAAATTATATATTGATCTCAATACTAAGCAGACAGTTGACATACCAAAATATATAAGGGTCATCATAGGATATGGCATGTTCAAGATCGTGAAACTAGAAGGCTGAAAAGAAGATGAGAATTGGTTTCTTCACGGAAACATACTATCCAACGCCGGATGGAGTATCGCATTACCTTCACGATGTGAAGAAGGAGTTGGAGAACCGTGGTCACGAAGTATTCGTGTTTTCCCTTAGCGGTGACAAGAGCGAGGCTAACGTTCTTCTCAGCCCGTCTGTGCCTATGTTTGTTTATTCACAGTACAGATGGCCGCTGAATCCCATACCGTTTTTCCTGTACCAGAAGGTTAAGTCCATTCCACTGGACATAATACACATACACGATCCGTTTTACATGGGGTCGGTTGGATTCAGGGTTGCAAAGCATAAGAAAATCCCGGTAATGGCCACTTTCCACACAGATTTCATAAGGATGAAGGACTCCATCCGAGTCCCATTCAGGGAGCAGCTATTTGAACTTTCATGGAGGTATAATATCTACCTTTACAACCGCTGTGACCTCGTCACTGCACCTAGCCCGTCCGCGGTTGAATTTCTCAGGAAGAACAAGATCTCAAAGGTTGTCGAGTTGCCCCTGTTCGTGCACACTGATAAGTTCAAGCCGAGCGTGAGCAGGGAGAACAAGTTCGTTGTGCAGTACATTGGCAGGATAACCAAGGATAAGGGAATATACAACATCCTGGACGTTGCCGACAATTTCCCACGGAACGACGGCGTAAAATTCGTCATCTCAGGAACTGGTCCAGAGGAAGAACCGGTCAAGCGAATGATTAAAAAAATGGATCTTCAGAGCATAGTTGAAATGACTGGATATCTGGACGAGGCAGGCAAGATGAACGCTCTGTCCAACGCGTCCATTTTCCTGCATCCTTCGGATACGGACACCTTCGGCATTGCAGTGCTGGAAGCCATGTCATGTGGGAAACCCGCTGTTGTATCCAATAGATTTCCTCTTCTCAACCAGGACTCTTCGATGAACGGCATGATAGGTGTGGATTTTTCCAACCCGTCTGAAGTGGCAAAGAAAATAATGGATCTCAAGCAAAACAGATCTGAGCACAG
>JAJYUG010000030.1 GCA_021792655.1 Thermoplasmata archaeon
CGGGCATGTGTCTATTTCAACCGCTCGCCCTTCTGTGATCGCATTCGCTAAGGTTATATACGTAACTTACTTATGACAGTATAGCACGCATGTGCTGGCGATAAGGGCTATGTCTGGTGACAGGTTTAATTATTATCTGAAGTTGATACTTAACGCGTCTCTTGACGAATATTATCTCATATCAGAGCAGTTGCAGAATGACCCCCTTGTGTCAACTCCTGAAATTGAGGAACTGGACAGGCTTATAAACAGGTATATGAGTGTCTACAACAAATTCGACATGAAGGTTGTCAATTCAGTGTCTGGAATTGAAGAATACCCGCCACAGACCGCGCTGGACAATTTCGGCGGAAGTTCTGAATTCGTTGGAAACGAGTCCATGTTTAATATAGACTGGAAAGTGTATATCCCAAAGGGAAATTTTACAAATTCACCAATAAAGAAATGGTATTACAATGAAAAGATTTCTTCAATCCTTAATGATGTTCTCTCTGGAGTAGTCCCCGGGCATTTCAAGAATTATTTTGATGTTCCTCCATGGGTACTAGGCACGATATACGCACCAGGGACCATTTACGTGCAGTTGTATGACCTGGTTAATTCAGCGATTTCCAAGTCGCTTATTCCCGGGTGGGATCACCTCGTGGACAGAGGCCTTCCCAGGGAGCTTGTCGACGCAATGCGCACCGAGAAACCTGGTTATATGTTCTGAAAAAGTCCGAAATGTTATCTATTATGCGGACATCATAACATATGAAATACAAGGGAATCATAACGCCGATGCTCACCCCATTCACTGCAGACGGTTTAATTGATTATGCGGCAACTGAGATTCTTCTGGACTACCTCAGTTCGATCAAGGTACACGGTGTTTTTCCGCTGGGTTCGACTGGCGTGTTTAACTGGCTCGAAACGGAAGAGAGAAAGAAATTCCTGGAGTTTGTCATAGAACATTCTAAGGGAATGAAGGTCTTCGCAGGTGTAGGCGCCTCGGGCAGCTATGAAAGCGTGAATCTGGCAAGACATGCCAGGGATGCGGGCGCTGACGTTCTGGTGCTTATGCCAACTTATTATATTAAGCCGGACCAGAACTATATCCTGAACCACATGAACCTCGTGATTGGAAAGACCGATGCGGAATTCTTTATTTATAACATTCCACAATTCGTGGGTGAATTCATATCGGTGCAGACTCTTGAATCTATAATTAAGGCCAACCCTAACGTTGTGGGAATAAAGGAAAGTTCCGGTGATATGAGGTATTTCTCAAGGCTGATCAGGTTCTCTGGAAAGGAATTCTCTGTCATACAGGGACAGGACGATCTCCTCCTACCCTCACTCTCAATAGGCGCGGATGGCGGCGTCTGTGGAACGACAAATTTCTCGGATGCGGTTGTCGGTCTGTATAGCAGTTTTATGGACGGCAATTATGTAAAAAGCAGGGAGATCCAGGTTAGAAGGATAGATCCAATGATGGCAGCACTCGCCCTTTCTTCATTTCCCGAGGCGTATTATGCAGCATTTTACGCTAAAAACAAGTTGGCCGGTGGCTACAGGGTACCGATGGAAAGCCCATCCGATAGCGTGATAAAGGAAGTGGGTAAGTATCTCAGGGATCAGTAAAAGAACAGAAAATGGTTATTTACCTGCCAATAACAAAAATATAAATATCGTCTTGAATTAGCTGTAAGCCTAAGTGAAGGAGGAATTAAAATGCAAAAAGGAACATATGTGAAATTCGAAACTCCCGAGTCCCTTGAAAAGAGCGCACTTGATCTGGTTGAAAATTCATTCAGAAGTGGCAAGATAAAGAAGGGAACCAATGAAGTGATAAAGTCGATTGAGAGAGGAGAAAGCAAGATAGTTGTAATAGCCGAAGACGTGTCACCGCCGGAAGTTGTGTACTATTTGCCTATGCTATGCGAAGAGAGAAAGGTCCCATATTGTTACGTCAAAAAGAGGAGCGATCTGGGTTCAAAGGTTGGAATTTCATCGGCAGCTTCAATTTCCATCGTTGATTATGGAAAGTCTGAAGAGGTCTACAAGAAGATCGTCGGCGAAGTCAGCAAACTGAAGAAGTGAGGTGTTCTTTCTGGCAGATGAAGCTACTCCAGCAGAAGTTCTTGAATTGATGGGAAGGACCGGTATGACCGGGGAAGCCACGACCGTCAAGGTTAGAGTCATGTCTGGAAGGGATCAGGGAAGAATTATTGCCCGCAACGTTATGGGTCCGGTCAAGGTCGGCGACATCCTGATGTTAAGGGAAACAGCAAGGGAAGCAAAGAAATTGTCCATGAGGTGAATGAATGGTAAACAGAGTATGCTCATTTTGCGGTTCAGTAATTGAACCAGGCAGCGGCACCGTAATGGTGAGGAAGGACGGAGTCCCCATGAACTTCTGCAGCAGGAAGTGCAGAATAAATATGACTGAACTCAAGAGAGTGCCGAGATATACCAAGTGGACTGCAGAATATCACAAGATCAAGGATCTTAAGAAAAGATCGGCAAAGTCGTGAGTGAAGACCGATGGAAAGAACGCTAATTCTCATTAAGCCTGATGGTGTCAAAAGAAGACTCGTCGGCGAGATTATTGGGAGGATGGAGCGAAAAGGTCTGAAGCTGGTATCCGCCAAAATGCTTCTTATGACAAGTTCCATGGCAGAAAAGCACTACGAGATCCATAAATCAAAGCCATTCTACAAGGATCTCGTGAAGTACATCACATCGGGACCAATTTTTGCGGCCGTACTTGAAGGAAACAACGTAATACAGGTTGTCAGGCTGATGGCAGGAACAACTGATGGATCAAAAGCCCAACCAGGCACAATACGCGGGGATTTTGCCACAGGAATCGAGAGAAACATAATACACGCTTCCGATTCAACAGAGGCATATAACCACGAATACCCTATATTTTTCAGCAAGGATGAAATGCTGGACTTCAGATACGGCGATGAAGATATAGTTTAGAGGTGGTTATGGATAACAAGACCATCAGGCAGCCCATTGTTTGCGTACTCGGTCACGTTGACCATGGAAAAACCTCTATTTTAGATGCCATAAGGGGCACAGCCCAGGCAAAAAAGGAAGCAGGCGGCATTACACAAAGGATAGGTGCTACGCAGATTGATATATCAGCCATAATACGTGGGACTAAAAACGTTCTGACAAATACAAGTTTAAAGATTCCTGGCCTTCTTTTCATTGATACTCCCGGCCATGTTGCATTTGCAAATATGCGCGCAAGGGGTGGTGCACTTGCTGACATCGCTATATTAGTTGTCGACGTAAATGAAGGCCTTATGCCGCAAACCATAGAATCAATTAATATTCTGAAAAAATACAGAACTCCATTCATAATTGTGGCAAACAAGATTGACCTAGTTCCTCTTGTTACTGAAACCTCGAATACCAGTTTTTCACAGTTCTTAAAGAAGCAGAGGGACGAATACAGGGAAGAGCTGGACCGGAGGATATACGATTTAGTGAATGCAGTCTACCTCCAGGGGTTTCCATCTGACAGATTTGATCGTGTTACTGATTTTTCCAAGACAATTGCAATAATACCGACGAGCGCAAAACTGAGGATAGGGATACAGGACATACTCATGATACTAGCCGGCTTATCTCAACGCTATCTTGAAAAGGAGATTTCAATGGTCAACGGGGAAGCTAGAGGAACAATAATAGAGGTGAAGATTGAAAGTTCGGTTGGAACTACCCTTGACACAATACTCTACCAGGGATCCCTAAAAACGGGAGACGTTATCGCGATCAACACGAAGGAAGGGCCGAAACTGACCCGCGTAAAGGCACTGCTGGTAAACAGTGCTAACGGGGAGAAGGGGCTGAAAGAAAAAAGGATCGTTTCTGCTGCCGCAGGAGTCCGCATCCTGATAAGCGACAAGTATGAAGTAATAGCCGGTTCTCCACTAATCGCCGTTATTGCTGCACCAGAAGCAGCATTTCTTGAGATAGAAAAGGAGTCCAAGACAAACATTGATCTGTCAACCCACGGGATAACAGTGAAAGCCGAGGCTCTTGGATCGCTTGAAGCTATTGCTTATGAGCTTTCGCAGAGAAATATCCTCATCAGGAGCGCTACGATAGGCGATATTACCAGAAGAGATGCTACGGACGTGGCCACTCTGAACGACCCTATGGAACGCCTGATCATCGGGTTTAACGTCGCAGTCACCGATGATGCCAAGGAGGCAGTACTGTCAACGGATGTAGGGATCCTTGTCGGAAATATAATATACTCACTTATGGACCAGGCAGAGAAGTGGCTCAAGGACAGGGAGACACAGATAAGGGAGGCCAGAAAGCAGGAAAAATCAATGCCTGCCAAGATAACGATCATGCCGGAAAATATATTCAGGGCCACTAAACCCGTTATTGTAGGAGTGCACATCGAGGGAGGAAGCATAAAGGTCGGAGATAAGCTAATCAAGTCTGACGGGAGATATGGCGGATCGATCAAGAGCATCAGGGATGGGGAACTGAGCAAGAAATTTGCTGAAGCTCCATCTGAAGTTGCAGTGGCCATTGATGGAGTCACACTGAACAGACAGATTTTCCCAGGCGAAACCCTATACGTTGATATTCCTGAATCTGTCGTTAAGGAACTTAGGGAAAGCAATGCTGATGCTGCCACTATGATCGCGATGGACGAGACAATAAAGATAAAGCGAAAAGAAAATATTTTCTGGGGGACCAGGGCATAATTACGCCTTTCTAGGCAGAAGCAGGTCTCTCACTCTTCCTTGAGAGCAGTATAACCGGTACGCTAATGACAAGCAGTACAATCATCGCATAGTAGGTAAGAATCGCCGGCTTAAGGGCTATGGTTGTGATCATCATGGAGAGGCCCAGGACAAGGCACACTTTGTATATGGTGCTTCCGAAAATCACTCCTGTGCTGATCTCACCACGTTTTTTCCGCATGGCGGAAGCGAAAATGAAAATTTCCGGAACTGAGCCGGTTAATCCCGCAAAGATGAACCCGGATGTAAAGAGGGAAAGGTTAAGGTAGGCAGCCAGGCTGTCTACTACCCTTACCAGTTCGTAGGATGACAGAAACAGCAAAAATATGCCGAAAAAGAGATAAATCCATGAAAATCTGAATACAGCGACTTCAGCCGATGGCTTTGAAGCTTTGCCTGATCTCATTGCAAAAAGGTAAATTGCGAAAATTGACAGCAACGCAATGCCGACATAAACAGATGCAATTTCAGTATACGCAAGAAAGGACAGGATTAAATAGGCTACGACAAGGAGAATTGTTTCAATGCGAAACTTGCTGGTGTTGCTCCTCAGGGCCAATGGTGCAAGCAGGAGAAATATGACAAATGTGAACAGGTTGGATCCCTGTATGTTTCCTATGCTTATTTCACCAAGTTTTTCGAGGGCAGCTGTTAGTGAAAGAAAAAGTTCGTCAATGGAAGCACCTATTGAAAGGATAACGGATCCAACAACCCTGCCAGAAAGATTGAACTTTGTTCCTGCTGAGATGGATTGTTCCACAAAAAAATCAGATCCAATCTCAAGGCCAAGCAGAGATAGGACGATGCCGAGGCTCGTGATCCATAAAGATTCCAGAGAAATTTCAAAATAAAAAATCAGTAATAAGCCAACCAGGATAAGGATAGCATATGAATTCCTGGATAGGTATCTCAAGCAATCACGATATTGCTATCTGTTGAGGCCTTATTACCTTAACATTCTCCTCTACCTTAACGCCCCTATTGAGTTTTTTGTAGTCGACAGACTCTGGTCTCAAGAGGCTAACTATGTAATTGAAAGCTATGTCGGCACTTTCCGGGTCTCCGCAGGTATAGATATCAAGTGTGACCAGTCCGTGTTCCGGCCATGTATGGAAAGAAAGATGTGACTCTGCCAGAAGAACCACTCCACTTGCTCCCTTTGGTTGAAACTGATAATAATCCGAAGAAATCTCGGTAAGTCTGCCTCGTTTTATTGCACCCTCAAATATCGGGTAAAGCTTATTCGCATCAGAGATCAAATCTTCATCGACACCGTAAAGATCTGCAATAATTTGAACACCTACGGCCACTTTCATCTTCCTCCATTTTTACACCTCAAATAATACAGATTTCCATAATTAATATGTTGTATTTAAATATTTATTGAGTCTTGACATTTTTTTTAATATATTCAACACCAAATAAATTCGCACAGACCTAGCATGGTAAATAAATATATTTAGAAATATTATTATATTTTTATACAAATAAGGTCAAAGTTAATCTAGATGCATAATTTTCAGCCTGATTTCCGGGTTTTTTGTTTCCAGTGAAGCTATGTCCGAAAGTGAAAAATGGAATCGTCTGCTGGATACGAGAACCGTTGAAGATTCTCCGCGTGAGGCAGACTCAAATGCTGAATGCAGCGAAGCATACTCAAAGGCAGGCACAATGCCGATAGCCGCCGTTACGACCCTTGCGGTCTCACCTATTACCCCTATTTTTTTATTTTTCGTCAGATCGGCATTCTTCCTGAAAAAGTCGCCAATAGCCTTCATGTTATCCAAATCCTCTGCATTTGGTATGACGATTATTGTAACCGAGCCCAACTTTATGTCGATCAGGCCCGTAACCATGCTTACGGCCTGCAGATTGCCATGGGCTGAATCTATCTGCGCAATTCCAGTTGCCCCGTCAGCCTTCACATCCCCAATTCTGGAAGCATGCAGATATCCATCACGCATGCAGAGGCTTACCCTGTCTCCCTTCCGGATAACCCCGTCGCTAATTGCTTCCCATGAGAGTGCAGAATCCAGCTCAGAAATGTTCTCGTGCACAAAACTCCGGATGTCATTCAAGCCGCTATAGAGGAACTCAAAACCATCCTTGGTCAGCGCATTTTTGTCGTTGATCAGCCCCTCGGACCTGAGTATTTTAAGATGGTAGATGACTCCCTGAAGAGTGATACCTATGTCCCTTCCAATCTCTGATGGTTTCACCCTTCCCCTAAAAATATTAGCGAGGATCATTAGCTGGCTGATTTTAGACTGTTCCAATGACATGAACCAGTGTCCATATGTTTATGAAAATAAATAGCTATTTATCCTTGGTTGAATCCCGGGTCGCATTCCCGTAATCGATCAGAAACCTGCACACGTTGTCCCCAGAAACGACGCGATGAGTGGCGGAGACGCCAGTATCGAGAAGCTTCCGGAACAGGTCTGTTTCAACAGAGCAGGCTTCACCGTAGCGTTCTGATATCGCCAGAATGGGGCAGTTATATTCCATAAGCTCGAACTTGTCTCCCTTCAGATTCCTTGACTCTGCCATATACCCGTCTGCATTCCTCAGTTCCATCAGCCTTTCAACCATTCTCGGATGGTCAAGGCCGGAAATAGCTTCAGAATATGGCCCGTAAATTCTGGAGGTTCTCAGCCGGAGTATCCTGTCTATGTGTTCCCTGCCGAAGTTTTCCTCTATGTAATTAAGAGCTTCCACAGCTAGTTCCTTGTGCCCTCTTGAGAATGAATCAATACCCTTCTCCGTAAGTTTGAAAAAGCAGCTTGGCCTCCCCCTACCGGAATTCCTGTACCTCCTCTCTACAAGCCCGCCTGATTCAAGCTTTACGATCTGTTTCAGTACTGCCACCTTTGAAATTCCCATGGTGTCAGCGAGGTTCTTCAAAGACATCTCTCTGTTTTTCTTTAGAATGACAATCATGTCTTCTGTTAGTGGACTCTCACTCTGATGGCTCTTATCATAGCTCATGAATCATGATGCCGACGTGAGTTATTAAATTTATGCGGTTTTAGTTAATATAATCAACACCATAAAAAGCGCGCATTAGTTCCCTTACTGCGCGTGTCGCGTCAATGCTAGAATACACCCAGGAAATGACACAGATGCCATCGAGATTAAAAGACCGCAGTACTCGGGCATTTTCAGGGTTAATTCCTCCAATCGCAAAAATAGGAACGTGAATGTATTTCCTTATTTCTTCCAGGACCTTGATATCATACAATCCAGCATCCTTTTTCGAATTCGTCGCGAAGAAAGGGCCAAATGATACATAGTCTGCCCCCAAGGACTGTGCCTGAACTGCAATTTCTCGGCTACCGTAGGTGGAATACCCTATTATCTTATCTGGAAGTTTCTTTCTGGCTTCCGAAAGAGGTATGTCATCTTTTCCTATATGAAGGCCATCGGCATTGACTGCAATAGCCAGATCGACATCATCATCAATTATGAATTTCTTATTATATCTGTAAACCAGGCTGGAAAGTTTTTGCGCAAGTTCCAGTTTATAGTGGAAACCTGCAGACTTATTTCGAAATTGCAGTATGGAAACTCCTGAAACAAGTGCCTTTTCTGTTACCTCAAAAAAATTAGAGGCTATGGGTTCCGGTGTAACAAGATATATCCCGCCGAGTGTCATTTCAGGTTCCTTGAAGTAGCATGGTCCATAGCTTTCCAGAAATCGTCTTTGCCAGGCGGACCGATGTCCTGCAGCTTGCCGTCCACTTCTATTTTTATTCCAGCTGATTTCTCCATTATTTGTCCTGCTATTGTCGCCGGTATGTTTCTTGATTCAAGTAACTTTACAAGATCTTCAGCGCTTTTCTCGTTTACAGTCAGGACCAGTGTCCCCTCGCTAATGCTGATCAGAGGATCCATGCCAAACAGATCACATATTTTTCTGACCTCATCATAGACGGGTATCTTATCTGAATGGACCAGCAGACCGTTCCCGGATGCATAGGCAATCTCGAATAATGCACCCAGGATACCTCCCTCAGTGGCATCATGCATCGAAGTGACTCCATTCGGCCCAATCCCGAAACTGGAGCATGTTATGGAATCCTCAACTGTTGACATGCTGTAGAATAGGTTCCGGCCCCTCTCAAGCACCTCTTTTCCCAGATTTCTTTCAATATATTCAGGGAAAAGTTGAGAGAATATGGATGCCGCTTCAAGTGCAATGGTCTTGGTAATGACAATTGAGTCTCCAGCACGTGCCATTTCGGTTGTTATGTAACCATCCGGTGGCCCGAACGCAATCATCGTCGCGCCTCCGACCATGGGATAATTGCTTCCCTGATATCTGGCGGTATGCCCTGTTACTATGGAAACTCCATATTTCTCGGCTTCGTGGCTGAATGAGTTCCAGAAAGTGTCAAATTCATTGTCTTTTATCTCAGGGGGAAGGTTAAGATCAACTGTGAGATACTGAGGAAGGAGCCCTGATGTGCACAGGTCAGAGGCAAGTATGTGGAAGGCAAACCAGGCAGCCTTTTCCCATCCATAGGAAGGTACAACGTAAAGCGGGTCAGTGGTAGCAATCATAACTATTTCATCCGAGATCTTCACCACGCCAACATCTACCCCATTCCTTGGTGGGACAAGGACAGAAGGGGACCTGGCTCCAAGTCTGCTCAGAATCTTCTGCTCAAAAAATTCCTTTGTAACTTTTCCAAATTTATCGTCCATCTGTATTCCTCCAGAAATGATTCAGCGATCCATATCCTTTTCCCATTGGAAACGAATTCTCGATTGCATTCTGCAGGTAAATTCTCGAGAGTTCGACAGCCTTCAGCAGAGGATTCCCGAGGGCCAGATATGAACATATGGCTGCTGACAATGTGTCGCCTGTACCGTGGCTGTTCTCGGTGTTTACTCTTTTTCCTGAATAAACATAGGTCCTTCCATCAATGCTCAGGAAATCCTTAATCATTTCGCCTGCAATGTGCCCTCCCTTGATCAGGACTCCAATGCCATATTCATCGGAAAGCTTCAGCGATACCCTCTTTGCATCTTCGCTGCTGCCTATTGTCAGTCCGGAAATTCTTTCCGCCTCAGGCGCATTCGGCGTGATCAATGCAGCAAGAGGAAAGAGAAGGTCTATCATCGCGGAGATAGCATCATCCCGTAGAAGAACCGCCCCGGTCTTGGAGATCATGACCGGATCTATTATTATGCCTGAAACGGCGTATTCTCGCAGCCCTCTGGATACCGCGGAAATCGCCGTACTGCTGTATAGCATTCCCGTCTTTATGGAATCAGCTCCCATATCAGAAAGCACTGCATCAATCTGGCTGATAATGAAATCAGGTGGCACCTCATATATGCCGGAAACCTTCACGCTATTCTGTGCAGTCAGCGCAACTATGACAGATGAACCGAACACCGAGAGAGAAGTCATCGTCTTCAGGTCAGCCTGTATGCCGGCTCCGCCTCCGGAATCAGACCCGGCAATCGTCAGTGCCCTGGGCACCCTTTTCATGTTTTTGCATGGTTACTCCGTTAATATAAGATCGCCAGCTGTTGATAATATATTTTAACAAATTGGGGATTCAAGGGTGTGGATCTGGTCTTTAACCTTGGAATGCAGGATTACGAGCAAATACTGGAATTCCAGCATGCTTTAGTCGAACTCAGGAACAGCGGTAGGATCGGAGATGCCCTGGTATTTGTAGAGCATCCGGACACATATACAGCAGGCATACACAGGGACAGTGGTGCTATGCTGGACCCGAGCCTGCCAGTTATATTCGTGGAGCGTGGAGGTGCATACACCTTCCATGGCCCAGGCCAGGTAATAGTTTACTTTATCATCAACATGAAAGAACGCAGGATTAATGTCAGGGATCTGATAATTCTTGTCCAAAATTCAATCGTATCATTATTGTCTGAATACGGCATTAAGGCTGAGGGAAGACTTGACAAAGAAACCGGTGTCTGGGTCCAGGGAAGGAAAATCTGCTCCATAGGTTTTGCAGTTAGAGGGTTTTCCACGTTTCACGGGATAGCACTCAATGTTTCCACAGACCTGAACAAATTCCACAGCATAATGCCCTGCGGCTTTGATGCTTCAATAATGACTAGCGTCAGAAAGGAAACGGGATCGGCAATTGAGGCCGAGGAAGTGAGATCAGAACTGGAACGAAAGCTGGTTGCGGCCCTGAAAATGGAAAAAATTAAAAAATATACAAATGAAAATACGTTTCTCAAGGACTTCAATGTGCAATTGTCTGGGACTGTTCCCTGAGGAACTGCTGAAGGTAATAGAATGATCCTGTCCCCTTCCCGCTGACTCCACTCATTTTCCATCCTACGAATGGCTGGGAACCAACCATTGCGCCTGTTGAACCTCCACTGGTTCTATTGGCATATAGGACTCCGACATCAGCAGTCGCAAAATAGTGCTCTATTTCCGCCAGGTCTTCCGAGAATATTCCACCGGTAAGTCCGTACTCCGAGGCATTGATTCTCTGTATTGCATCATCAACACTTTTTACCTTTGCAATCGCAAGTATCGGTAGGAATAGTTCATCCCTGATCACGAAAGAGTCCTGTTTCAGGTTTCCGACAATTGTCGGTTCGACGTAATATCCAGCCTCCCCCCTTGTTTTGCCTCCGTACAGTATCTCACCCTCTTTGGGTATTGCTGCCATGAGCGTCTTGAATTTTTCGTATGCACCGGCATTGACCACAGGGGTAACAAAGGTATCCTTCTTCCTTGGATCGCCGACCTGCATTTTCTTAACCCGTTCCACAAGCATAGGAACAAACTTGTCGTATATGGCTTCATGGACGTACACAAGTGAACAGGCGCTGCATTTCTGTCCGGAATAGCCAAACGCGGCCCTTGCAGTTCCCTCCACTGCCTTTGACAGATCAGCTTTCGCGGACACTATTATTGCGTCCTTTCCTCCCATTTCGGTGACGACTACCCTTGGGCGTTTCTCAGTTGCTTTCCTGTAAAGTGACATTCCAACTTCTCTGGAACCGGTGAATACAAACCCTGATACAAGATCGCTCTCGCTAAGTTTCTGCCCGACCACGCTTCCCGATCCAGCCAGGTATGCAAGTACCTCCTTCGGGACTCCAGCCTCATGCAGTATCTTTATTCCGATGTAAGAGGACAGAGGTATGTCACTTGATGGCTTCAGCACGACAGCATTTCCCACCACAAGGGGACCCACGGTCATGCCGATTGTTATTGAGTAGAAGTTGAAAGGCGGGATGACTGCAAAAACGCCGTAAGGCTTCATAATGCTCTGGCTTTCCTCATTTTTGTAACCCTTGCCTGTGAATCTTACAAACCCCTGATTCTCGATGAGGTTGAGCGAATAGTATCTCATGAAATCTATTGCCTCATCCACATCACCCATTGCCTCGTAACGATTCTTCCCGTTCTCATATGCAAGCATGGCGGCCAGCAGGAATTTCCGATCGCTCATTATGTCTGCAGCCTTCAGCAGGATTCTGGATCTTTCAACATATCCCATATCAAACCATTTCCGGTAGGAGGAATGCAGGATTCCTAGGGTTTTGTCCACAGTTTCTGGAGACGACATCTGGAATGTCGCTATCTCCTTCCCGTCTATTGGAGAGATATCCTTGATCTTCCCTTTCTCTTTTACTTCCCCTGCTGCCAGGTTCGGATACTCCTTCGAGAAATAAGTCTCCGCCTCCTTGAGTGCGTTTTCGTATAAGCTGTCAAACTCCTTCTCCTTGCCGGCGTCTCTCATCTTAATAAAGGTGTTCTCGTTATCAAACATAGAATTTCTAACCTCCTTCTTCCGGTTGCCCGTATTGCTTGTGGTAATCCTCTTTTTGCTTAAAAATCCGAGCATTGAAGAACAACGTTCTCTGGCATGGGAATGGGCGTAAGCATGATGATGTTAAAAAACGTGACATACAGCAGAAAAATGAATTGTTTCATCCAGACATGACTTTCTTGAAATTTTCAAGGGTAAGGGTATTAATTACCTGTCCCTTTTCAAGCCACCCTCTTCTGGCTATTGCGGTTGCGAATCTGAGGTTTGAAAGGTCAGCGACATTATGAGCATCGCTCCCCAGAGTGAACTTTACTCCTGTGTTTCTAGCTCTGCGCACTATATCAGCAGGAAGATCAGATCGGAATGGGTCACCATTAATCTCAAGGCACACGCCTGCGGCGGAGCATTCTGCTATAATCCTGTCCATATCCAGTTTGTAAGGCTCCCGTTTCCCGATCAGCCTTCCTGTGGGGTGTGCAATCCCATTTATGAGCCCGGATTGTATAGCCCCTACTACCCTCCCTGTATTCTCGTCACTATCTCCTGTCACGAATTGATGGAGCGAAGCCAGGACAAAGTCCATTTCTGACAGTACGTCCTCCCCAAGATCCAGGCTGCCGTCCTTGAGAATCTCAAGTTCAACACCCTTGAGTGCTGGGAAGTTTAATCTTGAGGAGGCCTCATCTATCCGGCCGTTAAAATCATGGAAGCGTATTTCGTCCAGGCCATTCGCCACTCTCAGGCTCTTGCTGTGATTTGTGAACACAATGTATTCAAGCCCATTCTTTCTGGCCTGCAGCATCATCTCTTCGACCGTATTTGATCCGTCGCTTTCAACGGTATGGGCGTGTGTGTCTCCCCTGATCTGTTCATAACCTACGATATCTGGGAGTGTGTGGCTAATGGCAGCTTCGATTTCTCCGGTGTTTTCCCTCAATTCAGGCTCAATAAATTCCATTCCGAGTCCGGAATAGATTTCCGCCTCTGTCCGGCCTGCAATCCGCATCTCCCCTCTAAAAAGACCATACTCATTTAGCTTCATGCCTGAAGCAATGGCGATGTTACGGAGATGTATGTTATGTTCCTTGCTGCCGGTGAAATACTGAAGCGCTGCCCCGAAGGATTCCTCCTCAATTAGCCTGAGGTCGCAGGTGATTCCTATTTTAAGGTTCACGGTTATTTTAGATTCTCCCCTGACAACGGTTCCGGAAACACGATCCGATTCTACAAGGATTTCAGCAGCCTTTGATTTGTCTCTGGCAACAGCAAGTATATCCACATCTCCGATGGTTTCCTTCATTCTCCTCGTGGATCCGGCAACGGTTACCCTGCCAAAGAGGCTGCTGTCGTCCAGGAAGTTCTTTAGTTCCATGATATCGGGGTAAGCCTTTCCCAGCGGGACCCTCGCTGGTCCAGCTGACAGGCTCACCTCCAGGGACTTTGAGAGATTCATCTCGGTTTTCTCTCCAAATCCAGGCAATTTGGAAATTTTATGTGACTCAATTGCCGCACGCAGATCAGAAACATTGGTGATGCCTAAATTCACGTAAAGGGATGCTATTTTCTTTGCGCCAAGTCCCTGTATTTTCCTTAGTTGTTTGAAGTCCACTGGATATTTTTTCTTTAAATTATCATAGGTTGTGATTCTACCTTCTTCTATATACTGCTGTATTTTTTTCTCAATAGCCGCGCCAACACCATCTATTTTCCTTAGTTCGTTCCTGCGGCTTATTTCTCTGATGTCCTCCCCAAGTCCGGCAATGCTCATCGCAACTCGGCGATAGGCCATGGATTCCCATTTCTGGCCCTCGATCTCTTCCATATCGGCCAGTTCAGAGAAAACTTCTGAGAGTTCATCATTAAACATGCCTTAACATGGAAAGAGGCGATATTTACTTTTATGATTATCCAGGAAAATAATGCCCATTTTGTAGCGATCCAAAATCCAGGGGTCACGTCATGGGTTGGTTAGAGGTGATCTTAATATCACTTTCTTGAGAGCCTGAGTGTATTCATCCCCTTGTCAACTACAATGGACTGTCCGTTGATTCCATAGGCCATTTCGCTCAGGAGGAATACTGAAACATAAGCAACCTCCGTTGCATCAAGATCAGTGGTATCTGAGATCTTGCCAAAATTGAACGGGAAAGTTTTCCTGAATCTGTCTTCCCTGGACACAGCTCCCGGTAGCACAGCATTAACCCTGATATTGTACGTTTTGAGCATTTCGGCTGATTTCCTGGTCATCTCTTCAATGGATTTCTTTGCGATGGTATATGCAATGCTTGATCCGGTGAAAATAGCAGGTGAAGCGCCAACGTTTACTATGGCGCCGCCCTTTTTCCTCATGGCTTCTGAAAATATCCTGATAACATTGTATTGAGCGCCGACGTTGCTGTTGAACATTTCCATGAGATCAGAGGGTGGTGGCAGATCCCTGCCTGTCTCCTCGTATTTTCCGGGAGAGTTGTAAACGATGTCTATCCCACCGTAGAATTCTAAGATCTTGTCCCTGATCTCCCTCATAGACTCCTCGTTTGTCGCATCTCCTTTGAATATCTTAATCGTAGATGATTCAACAAGGCCAAAACTGCTGCCTGACCTCGACACCATTGCAATCTTTGATCCGAAATTAATCAGGAGTCTCGCTACTGCGTTGCCCTGCCCCGGTCCCACACCAATGACAACTGCAACCTTTCCAGCTAGTGACTCACGTATCACGTCCATGGTTTGGTAGAATATGTTTTGTCATATAAACTCTTGTCGTATTCGGCTGCATAATCCGGCAAGAAATTTATAA
>JAJYUG010000031.1 GCA_021792655.1 Thermoplasmata archaeon
CGGATGAATCGCCTCTACTAACATTTTTATAAAGGCTCATAATTTTGGTGAGAGCCCCGATAGTGTAGTGGCCTATCATACAGGCCTGTCGAGCCTGTGACACGGGTCCAAATCCCGTTCGGGGCGTCACAATAAAAGTCCATAACCTAATCTGCAAAAAGCATATTTTCAATAGTTTCCATATGTTCATACGTCCATATTTTTTTTATATGTCAAGAAACAGGAATGAGCATGCACCTGATTATTGTGACCTTCTGCCGTATTTATTTTAAAATGCCTATAATGCCTAATTTTGAGCTGTTATCCGGTAGGAATTAACGTATTTGAAATTGACAATGTTTATAAGACAACACTCACTCGTTAATATAGGGGTGATAAGATGCAGGAAACTAATCCATTTTTGTTGAGCGGAAAAAGGGTGCTTGTTACAGGTGGTTCAATGGGAATTGGCATGGGCATCGTCAAGAGATTCGTCTCGGCTGGCGCCAGGGTTCTTATAGCGGACAAGGCCACAGAACCAGCACAAAGGTACATTAACAGCCTTCAGTCCCCTCTTAGGAACAGCGTTGCTGTAGTTAATGTGGATCTTATGGATCAGAGTGCTCCGGAAACTATGATAAGTGAAATCGTTAGGAGTTTTGGAGGAATAGATATTCTGATCAATAATGCAGGAATATATCCCATGGCACCCATGATGGAGATGAAGCCCGATCTTTTTGACAAGGTTTACACCTTAAACCTCAAGGCAGCTGCATTCACTTGCAGAGAAGCTGCCAGACAGATGATAAAACAGAGTACAGGCGGAAAGATCGTTGTTATTGCGTCCATTGACAGTATTCATCCATCATCCGTTGGACTTGCAGCCTACGATTCCTCGAAGGGAGGCGTATTGATGTTTACAAAGAATTTTGCCCTTGAAGTCGCAAAGTATGGAATAAATGTCAATGCAATAGCTCCAGGTGGAATTGCTACTGAGGGATCATCACTTTCATCTCCTTTGAGTAAAATGTCAAAGGAGGAGATAGAGAAGATTACTGCAGGATTCATCGCACAGATTCCACTTGGAAGGATGGGTCTGCCTGACGATATTGCCAAGGTCGCAATGTTTCTCGCTTCATCGGCTGCCGATTACATGACTGGAAGTCTAGTCGTGGTGGATGGTGGAAGACTGCTTATGTGAACGGTGAGAAGTATATTCGCAACTCAAGTGAATTGCAGATACGGTCCTGGAAGTTCCATAATCCTTTTCTAAAAATATCTCAAATTTCTTATTCGTCAACTCAACATATTATGTTCATTTATTAAGACCTGAGAAAATGGCATTCCGTTGATTCAGCAGAATGCATGCACAACAAGTTTGCGGTTTTACATATGGTTTAACGACTATTAAGCAGACAATTTCACCTGCAACTTGGTAAAAAAGCAGTAATTGAGAATGGCAAGATAAGAATTTGGAGAACAGTTTATCTCTTTCCTGCTGTTATAAGCGTAAAGCCATCTGCAAGCCACAGGATTCAGTGATTTTTTTAGGAAGGTGAAAATACAGGTTATATGAGGAAAAAAACCATTGAAGCAGGAATTGTAGTGCTTTTCGTTGGTGTTGCCATTATGATTCTTGCTGGTGTCGCTATTTCGGAAGCAGCATTCCTCTCTTCTCATTATTCCCTGCATTCGCGTGGAGAATACGTTTCTGATGAAATTTCGGTCGCCGGCACCGGTCAGATCGCAGTGTTCGGAAACGGTACAACGGGCACTTTGGGACTCGTGAGCGCCAGCGAACTTAATGCAGTCACTGCGTCAAACATAGCTTCGATAGCCATGACCCCCTCTACCGCTGTTGGCGGACTGCAGCTTTACAGTGTCAGCCCAGGAAACTATTATTTTGTGATTTTTGGAGGCTCTCCTCCGGGATATGTCTACGCTTCATTTCCCGGCGGCCTGTTTGATGAGCTTGCTGCCAGCGTCATATCCGGATTAGCATTATTTCTCTCCGGCGTAGCAATAGCCATTACCGGTACATTCCAGCATGAAAGGCGGTGACGCCTTGCCGCGTGTATTAAATTTTTATTCGACGATCTACCGGGAGTGAAAAATATTTATCCCACGGTATAATGCACGAAGGCAGAAACTTCTGCTAATTCAGGGGAGAATAAATTTAATGACAATCTTTCAAGGCAAGGCCAGAAAAAAATTTACAGGCGGCAAGTTAGTCAGATCAAGGTCAAAGCGCAGGCATGAACTTGGCAGGGAACCGACTCTCACAAAAATAGGGGCAACTTCCAGAAAAACTTTCAGAGGCTACGGAGGAAACACCAAGGTGGCTGTTATGATTGCTGCTGAAGCTAATGTATATAATCCTAAGGACAAAACCACGAAGAAAATGAAGATAGTCACTGTCAAGGAAAACCCCGCTAACCCTCACTATGTACAGAGAAACATAATGAATAAGGGGACCGTTATCATGACTGAACTTGGTGAGGCGAGGATAACCTCCAGGCCCGGTCAGGAAGGAACTGTAAACGCCATTCTTCTATGACAACTACACTTTATTCACAGTATTTTAACAGCACTATTCCCAAAAGGCTGGGACGACGGATTTCCCGTAATGCTGCCAAGAACTTCTCCGACCAGAAACTTGAGGATCTCCTAAGGTCGATAAACGCTAAATTCGAGACTCGGCCGGCAAAATACTGCAGAGCTCCATGGCTCGGCGGGAATATCTATGTCATAGACTCCTCATTAAAGAAATCCACGATCATTAAGATGCTGGAGAGAAAGCTACTTTGAATGTTTTTTCTTGATCTGGTAGTACTGCAGCGGATGCCTTAGCCATTCCTGGTTGCAGAGGGTATCTTCGCCCATATAACATAGGTGGTTAGACTTCAGTACAGCACACTTTGGTGGAGAATATTCTGTCCCGGATATTTCTCCCGTGACGTGATTAACCTGGTATACTGTCATCTTCTCGTTGTAATCAGGGGCGGTCTTGAAGAGTTCTATTATTTCGCTGCTCGTCATACCGGTCTTGTGGAGAAAAGATACCAGAGTGAATCTCGCAAGATGCGGCAGGTTGACGCCCGATTTCATTTCAGATATGTACTCTCTTATGCACGGAGGGAATTTTGTTGAGTCTACTGCCCCAAGATCAACCTTCCTGCTGGATTTCAGCTGGTCATACAATATCCGCATTGAAGAGATAAAATCCGCGTACGGTTCGAAAACGTCAACAACATCATTCATCGAGATATTTTCTACAGTCCGGAACGCAGACTTAACAAAAAACTCCCTGGCTATCTTGATTACCACATCCCTGTTTGCGTATACTGTGCCTTTGTTTACTGGCTGGTATGAGAGCCTGTATTTCTCCCCGCTGATTCTGGTATTATTCCTTATGAATGTATCGAAGGGGACAGAGAATATTTCCCGATCCACATCGAAGTCGAGGTGCATACCCATCCTGCGACAGTAATCCTCGATGTCCTCATCTCCAAACTCCTCAAGCTCGGATGTAAGTATGTCCCTCTGGCCATTTATAAATTTAGAGGTCAGCACGCTTTCATCAAGGTAGCGAAGCAACCACAGGGTAAACATGAAGGTTACATTGCTGACTATTTTTGGCTTGTATTCATCCGAGACGAGATCATCAATGCAGTCTATGGCAGTCCTTCTCGTTTCTGAGAAAGCCTGCTCCCTGGACTCGACAATCTCCCTTACGCTGGAGAGACCGAATTTTTCAGGCGAAAGTATTTCTACAGCACTGTTCATGAAATTTCTATCAGATCGGAAGGGGCAGTTGTAATCTTCTCAAAGCCATCCTTCTTCACTATGACGTCATCCTCTATTCGTACTCCGCCGACTCCTGGAACATATACTCCAGGCTCAACTGTTACCACCATATTTTCCTTCAGGGGGAAATCATATCCGCTGGACAGTGCGGGGTGATCGTGTACGTCCATCCCGAGTCCGTGGCCAAGTGAGTGAATGAATCTTCCCTTGTATTTGCTGGAGTCTATGATCTTCCTCGCGATACCGTCTATGTCCCTTCCGTTTACGTTAGCCTTGATGGCGTTCATGCTGTCGGTTTGGGCTTGCTTGACAACGCTGTACATCTCCTTCTGTTCTGCAGATGCTTTTCCGAAGACAACAGTCCTGGTTATGTCTGAACAGTACCTCTTGTAGAGTGCTCCGAAATCCATCAGTACAAAATCTCCCTTCTTGAGTTTCCGTGATCCAGGGGAATAGTGTGGCATCGAGCTGTTGGATCCGAACGCAATGATTGTGCTGAAGGATGGCTCAGAGGCGCCAAGCTTCATCATTTCATACCCAAGTAGCGCAGAGAGCTCACTTTCAGTCATGCCCTCCTTAAGCTCGTGAATGACTTTCTCTACTGCCCTGCTTCCTATCCTTGCTGCCTCCCTTAGCTTATCCAGCTCCTCTGGTGACTTGAGGCGTCTTGCCTCCGCTATAGTGTTTGACACATCAACAAATTCCTTGTCGGGGATGATCCTGAGCAACTCTTTGTACCTGTCAAGAGTCAGAGATGAATAATTAAGACCAATGGAATTAACGTTCTTCAGTTCATCCTGAAGGATTTTCTTCCTCTCTTCGTTGGAACTGAATACCAGGGTATCCAGACCCGTGGATCGTGCAGATTCCTCTTCCAGGTTTGAGGTTATAATCTTTATTTTGTCAGGAGTGACAATCAGCGCAGATCCCTCGAATATACCACTTTCTGCCCCGGTGAGATAGAAGAATGTCTTGTCTATTGAACCCTCTCCTCCGTTCAGGATAAGAATGGTGTCAGTTTCGCGAGCGTAGTCAAAAATAGGTTTGTAATTCATGCCATAGTATCGGGATGCAAAATATAATTATTTGCCGTTGGATGACTAGACATTGAGATGAGAATAACAGAGATATTCCACAGCATCCAGGGAGAGGGGCTCTACATGGGCATTCCTATGCTTTTTGTCCGGACCAACCGGTGCAACTTGAGATGCAGGTGGTGCGACTCAAAATACACATTCACCGGAGGGTATGAAATGTCACTTGAGGAAATACTGAAAATAGTCAGGAAAACAGGTGAGGAGTGGGTGTGTTTCACCGGTGGCGAACCCCTGATACAGAAAGAGGCACTTGCCTTTGTTGGGTCTGTGGCAGAAATCGGAAAGAAAGTCCTGATCGAGACAAGCGGTTCGATCGATGTTGGAAAGTACGTTTTTTCCGATTCTGTCAGTATTGACATGGATGTAAAGACACCATCCTCGCAGGAAGAGGATTCTTTCCTGCCAGGGAACCTGAAATATCTCCGTGAGAATGATTACCTTAAATTCGTAATCTCAGACGCCGTTGATTACGACTTCTCAAAAAATTTCCTGCAGAGGCTTGACGGCAGGGTAAATGTTGTATTCCAGCCCGCCTGGGGGTCAGATGCAAAATTCCTGGTTGAGTCCGTGATCAGGGATCAGCTCAGGGTTAGGGTTCTTCCACAATTTCATAAGTACGTTTGGGGAGAAATCCCGGGAGTGTAAATCTGTATGGAAAATGAATTGGTTTTATCTGGCAGGTTCTATTATCAGGGGAAATTCCAGGAACTGATGGTTGGCGTACAATCAGGAGTGGTAACCGAAATAAGGAAATCAATTACTGGTGACCGGGTCATGAAAATTGAAGGTGGAATATTGCCAGCATCCACGGATACGCATGTCCATTTTCGCGACCCCGGTGAGACGGACAAGGAGGATTTTCCAAGTGGGTCCATGAGCGCCGTTTATGGGGGCACAACTACAGTTGTTGATATGCCAAACAATATTGTTCCCATAACTGATTACGAACGTTTTGAGAATAAGTTGTCTTCAATAAAGGGAAGAAGCTACTGCGACTACGGCCTTTATTCCATGTACAACGGGAACAATGCTGAGGTGTTATCGCCCAAAAGCAACGGAGTCAAGATATATCTGGGCGGGAGCACAAATACCAGTGGCGTTACCGTAAGGGAGAAAGACATCCCCCTGCTTAATGCGATGGAAGTTCCTGTAGTATTCCATGCGGAGGATCAGGAATGCCTGAAGGAGAACAGCTTTGAAGCAAAGAATCTGAGGGAGCATAACCTTTCCAGGCCAGTAATATGTGAATCGAAGGCAATAGGCAAAGCGCTTGAATATGACCTGAAGCATAGGGTGATAACCCATCTGTCAGATTACGGCGCGATTGTGGGTACTTCAGGCAACAAGACCACCTACGAGGTCACACCCCATCATCTTCTTCTGAATGATGAACTTGACATAGGGTCTAATGGAAAGGTCAATCCACCACTCAGGTCGAAGGAGATACAGAGCAATCTGCTGGCGCATTATCTGTCAGGTGACATAGACATAGTCTCCACAGATCATGCCCCTCACACTGAAGGGGAAAAGGAGGATTTCCAGTTTGCCAGGTCAGGCATAATCGGGGTTGAAACCAGGGTTCCCTTGCTGCTAGGACTTGTTTCCAAGCATATACTCGATCTTGATCTCTTCTACCGGACGGCCATATTAAACCCGGCCAAGCTTTTCGGGCTTAAGAAAGGCATGCTGGAAATCGGATACAGGGCGGATTTCATCTCTTATAGGTCAAGTAACTTAAAGCGCATCAACCCTGATCGCCTGCATTCCAAGTATCCACTTTCGCCATTCGGAGGTTTCGAGGCAGTATTTCCAGATTACGTGATGATGGGGGGAAATGTCATACTGGAACGTGGTGAGATTATTGATGATAAACTCGGGGGTTTCCAGCAGAAAAGTGTGGGATAAATTTTTAATGATTCCGCGCATCATAAATCATTGAACCTCTCAAAGAAAGATGCGGAACGCATAGCAAGGGAGCGGATATCTGGACTTGTTCACATGGCCAGAAAGCACCATGAAATGTCCACAAGATATCTGTCTATAGCCGAGAACATAGCGAAGCGAATGGACATAACCCTGCCAAAGGAGATAAAGAGGGCTTACTGCAAATCATGCAAACACCCGTACGATGGAAACAGCAGGATCAGGGTAAAAGAGGGATTGGTTACAGTTAAATGCGCCTACTGTGATAATGTGCGGCGGATCCCATATCGGGCGTGCTGAATGGATTCATTGATCAGAATTTGTTGAAGCTCGTGCAGATAGATGGCACACTATAAGTGGTTCTTGCTTTTCTAGATCGCCAAAAGGAAAACTGAAATAAGCTGAACAGAAAATCCAGGGAATCAGTCTGCAACTGTTTCTATGTGGAACATTATCTTGAAACCTTCAAGAGTAGCCTGAATCTTGTCGGCAAACCAGATGGAATCATCGGTTGAAGCACTGCTTCCCCACTCATAAACCATATCATGCTCACCGATTACCGGCTTGAATCCGAGTGACCTGAGTCTGTTTATTATTTCGCTAGGTTTGGCTCCTTCACTGAAGAACGTGACGTCAAGGTATGTTTTCATCGAATTCCAGTCATAATTGGAGGTCTGTATATATGTTTTTCTTATCTCTATCTACATTTCTCCTCGGATTCTGCCTAGTAATCATGGTGAAAAATTACGGTTTTCGAGTATTTGGAGAGGAATTGACATGGATACCACATAGTTCGGTTCATCCACAATCTCGCTTATGCTGAGGTTCCCGCAGACGCTACACAGTATATATGACTCCTCCCCGGTCAGTCCATAATGGCTGAGTTCGTCTATCATGTTAAGCAGTGCCAGCCGAGAGGCATCCTTAAGATCTTTGGCAATGCCCATTGTGACAGCAGAATCACCGCCTACAGGAACTTTTGAATAAGCTCTCGGGTAATTAATGGGTCGGCCCTTGATGACGCGAACCCCTATAACAGCCTCCGCGGAAGTCTCAATGGCAGTACCGCATACCTCTCCATCTCCCTGGGACGCATGGGGATCTGAAACAGATAGAAGAGCTCCCTCTACGTTTACCGGAAGATAAATTCTTGACCCTGCGCCAAGTAGCCGGTTGTCCATGTTACCGCCGAAATGCTGAGGAGGGATCATGCCGAATTTTCCATCTTTCGGCGCAGTTCCGACGACTCCAAGAAACGAGTGGATCGGAATCTTAATTCCTTCCAGAAACCCCTGAGTTTCAGAGGAGGCAAATTTTTCCAACTTCCACGTGATGAGCTTTTCACTGAAATCACCTTTCAGAAGCCCCATTTCAGGGATTATGGCACTCCACCCCCATGGCGCCGTCTTTATCTCCTTCAGATCAATCTCAAGGGTGTCTCCTGGCACTGCACCGTTGACATAAATCGGTCCGACCGCACCATCGTATCTTGATGAATCTATTTTCTTCAGGTCTTCAGTCCGATATTCTCTCTTTATCTGCCATGTGGAGGAATCCGGAACGGATATTGAAACGGTTTCGCCACTGTTCATGGACAAGACGGGAGTATTCGAAGCAGTCCACGTGAAATGTATATTATTTTGGTCCTTTCCATCCAGGTGCTTCATTGTTATTTTCCCTTCCCGATTTTAGACGGCCACCAGTTGTATCTCTTCATTATCAGCATGATTGCAGGCACAAAAAATGGCCAGCTGATGAAGGTGTCAACTATGACCCCAAGGGCAAGACCAGTTCCGATTTCCTGGATTATCCCAATTCCGCTAAAAGTCAGGGAGAAGAAGATTGCAAAAAGCAGGAGCCCGAGTGTGATTATTACTCCTCCGTTTTCAACTACGCTAGTACGGATAGCGTCTTCATTGCTCATCCCCTTTATTACTGATTCACGCGCCCTGGTTATCATAAAAATGTCATAGTCGAGACCGACCGCAAGAAGGGTTATGAAACTGAAAAGCGGGAGGAAGATAAGGATCGGAAGTTTGAGAATATTGAAGTAGATAATATAAGTGACAGCAAGAGACACCAGAACAGATGCCATAACCATGATTATGAGTCGAACTGGGGTCAGTAACGAGCTTAGCTGTATCATGAGCACAACAAAAACTGCAAGTGCCAGTATGGGTACAATCTTTGAAAACGTCTGCGCGGTATAACTGTATGCATCGTTAAGCCCCTGCGTAAGCCCTCCTATTTCATATGTGTAATCATGCGAGCCGGGCGCATTGCTTATCACTCCGGGAAGATTATTCACTGCGGTGGAGGAGTATGAATTCCATGCCACCTGGGACAGCTGAAAAGTTATCATTGCATAGTCCTTATTCTGCCCTATGGAGTCGTTCATGTACTGGTAGTAAAGCGCCGAGTCCTGCGACGGGTATGAGGCAAGTTCAGATGTGTTTACATAATATCCGAACGGATATGATGGACCATAAACCTGGCTTATCGCACTATCTGCGACCAAAGCAGATTCCACCGATGTGACCTGATTCATTTCAGTCGCATTGTACTGCCCGTTAACCATAATAAGCGGTGCTGTGAAGTTAAGGATAACATACCCCCTATCAAAGAAGTCGCCGTGGAAGGAGTCATTAACCTGTTGCAATGCCTGTATACCGCTGCTGCTAGGTACCAGGCTGAACACGTCCATGCTGCTTGGCGTTGTTGCGTAGACGTAAAGCCCAAACAGTGCAAAAAGGACAAAAATTACCGCTACCTTCTTCCTGTTGCGTATAACACCACCGGCAATCTTTGTCATGGAGTGCTCAAATGGGAATTTCCTGTTGGCTACAATCTTTGATGGCCAGAAAAGCTTCTTGCCAAAGGTAGCAAGCAGAGCAATAAGAAGTGTGTTTGCCAGCATTATGGACACAGTAACCCCTATTGCGTTCGTCAGCCCGGAATCGCTGAATATGGGAACATCCGCGATCCACAATACTATGTATGACAGTGCGACAGTAAGTCCGGAGGTAAAAACCGCATGGCCTGCCCACTGCGCTGATTCCGGTATTGGATCTACGCTATTCTTGCGGAGTTCTTGCCTGTACCTGGACATTATGTAAACTATATAGTCACTTGTGAGCCCGAGAATCAGTATTAGGAGAAGTGTCGGTGTTATGAATGAAATGGAAGAATGCAGAATATATTTGTAAATTAGGCCGTTGATGCCCATCGATATAACTGCAGAAAAGCCGAATATTAGAAGTGGAATGAAGGCTGCTATGGGGGACCTGAAGAAGAGCCCTATAATTATGACGGATAAGATGATTCCTATGATCAGAGCTTTTGCCATTCCATTCAGGGATTCTCCGGCAAGTTGATTGTCCAGTGCGGAGGATCCAGCTACAAGGTACACGCTATTGGGTATGGTACTGGTATACGCTGATGTAATATTGTCTATGGAAGTGATAAGTGACGCGGATGTATTCTGGTCGAAGGAAGCTATGATTATCGTTGTGCTATTATCGTATCCCACGAATTGATGATATACATAGGAGCTAGGAACTATGGGATATGTTGAAAAATCACTGTCAGACATCTCCTGTTGAACAGCCAAGGTTGCATTATTTGTATAAAGACAGGTTATGAAATCGCTTATGGAGGCGGGATTAACGGAAATCAGCGGGTTATGGGCAAACAGATTCTTAGTGGCGTTTACCATAAATGATGAGCTGAGCGCTTCTACGGAGGGAGAGGATGGTTTAAGTCCAAGATTCAAAGCATCTCTTGTAAATTCCTGGATACTGATATTAAGCCCAGATAATATCAGGTTGGCAGATGTTGGTGTTAAAGCATATGAATTGGCGATAATTGCAAGACTTGCGTTATAGGTCGCGCTTTGCTGATCCGAGAGATAAGAATCAAATGAAGTAGCATTGTGAATCTCCGTCATAATTGGGTATACTGGATAACTTGATGCGGTAGCCTCAAACGTTTGATTTCCTAATGTTGAATTAATCGAATGACTCATATTTGCAGGAGGATTAGTTTTCGCTGTAAGATTCCAGTTTGATGAAAATACATTTACATATTTCACAGCCAGCGAGGAAATAGACGGTAACTGGTTTGCAGCTCCTATGGTGTAGTTATAGGCTGAATAGCTCGCCTTTGTGTTGCTATTCGTTTTACTGAAGTTAAGTGAATAATTTTCCAGGTACAGTGATGGAAGGCCGTACTCAAACCCAATGGTATTGTTTATATTTGAGTAATATGCTGTTGTACCATTGATCAGCTGGGCTGTGCCTGAGAGTTCAAGCTTCAATCCAGGAACTGTTTTATCCAGGGTACTGTTTTCCAAAGCATATATGGATGTTAGCCCTGTATAACCAGGAACAGTTTTGAAATATGAATTCAACCTGTTGGTCAGATTCTGAAGATTTGCGGAGGATTCCTGCTTCATTACGGGTGTATTGTTAGTTACAATAACTATTGAGGAACCTCCACCGGCAGAAGAAGATGGAAATTGGGCATCGAAAATTGCGCTTGCCTTGTATGCCATGGAATTCTTTGTTACAATGCTGTTTGTAAGGTTATAGGATGTCTCATTGAAGAGTAATGACGCAAAGGGCAGCATCACAAGAAACAGGACAACCCAGATAATTATGATTTTTTTCCTGTGATTCTTGGAGATTATGCCTAATTTTCTGAAAGTGGTTTCAAACATTCAGCGGTATATGGCTGTGTGTTATAAAATTCTTTTTTAAACTGATTTATTCAGCATATAACACAATTTTTGGATTGGAATAATGAGGAAGCTTTTCTTTGGACATTCATAAGAAAATACTTAAAATAGCACACCATCACAAGTACAAGGCAGAGCGGAGGTTGTCGAGCTAGGTTAAAGGCGATGGATTCAGGGTCCATTCCCGTAGGGGTCCGCCGGTTCAAATCCGGCCCTCCGCATTTTGTACTACAGCGCATTTCAGGATTCGCATAAATAGAAAATTAAGGTTTTTTTAACCTCTGTTTATATCTTAACAGTTAAGTCTGATGTGCCACACTTTTATGTGGATACAGCATTATGGACCGAAATTCGTCACTTTGTGGCTTGTGTACCTCACCCTCCGGGTTCGGGATGCCCCACTCGGTCGGGGAGGCGGTTCGCGGACCTGCCCTAACTTCTTGATAGTTTAATAAAATGGGCAGGTCTTTGCGACAAACTTCTTAGAAGGAAGTTTGGACAAGGATATATGTGATGTCAAAATATAAGGAGTTATGAGGGAACAATATCAGACTACGATGGAACTAATGTGGTATAAGGACCTGTAAAGATTTTAATGTTATTTAATGCAGTTTTAATTTTACAGGACTTACTTATAGGTACAGATGAGGCTGACCAGATGCGCTGCTCTCCGTGTGAATCCGGAGATGATGTTCCTTGATGCCCTAGATTATCAGCCCATGCAATCATTATCGAATGAATTGGTGCATGGTAGTCAGGTTAAGTATATAAATAAGCCGAGTCTTTGGAGGCTCAAATTTAGTGACGACCTAGACGCCAAAGACTCTGGACCCGATACCGAACCCGGTTGCAGATTCAAATGTGAAGTAGAGAAAAGACACGAGAAACAGTGAAACAAAATTAATCCATCCTGCGCTTGTTGTGAATGTTAAGTTTATAGCACCCTAGAAATCCCGTTTGTATGCTAGGAAAAAACCAAGTAAGACCAGCTTTACGCCAAGAAAGAAAGTCATCAGTGCGGAGATGGGTATCAAGAAGGACTGCTCCAAAAAGTAACTGCTGTACCGTTTCCCAATTGTAGCAAGTTTCAAGTTATCATGACTCCAGGTGCTTGAGTCTCCTGTTTAAGGATTTTTCCATCCTTTTTAGTTGTCTGTCGCTCCTGTGAAGCTTTGTGTATGAGTAGGACTTTTTGATTACTTCTCTGATACCGCTGCTGTCATTTATTACCTTTACGACAATTCTGTCCGCACGGTATTCTTGCCTCAAGAAGTGAAGTTTCAATGCAAAAAGAATCGTGAAAGAAGCTGTAATGAAAGAGAGCAGCAACCCAATATCCAACTGGTTGAGTCCATTGAATATTGTCAGTGTCAGAGTAATGAAAAAAGATCCTATCGAAAGTACAAATAGCAATGTAAGCAGATAAGTCAGTGAGAAATCCTTGTGTAAATAATGCCCAATCTCGTGTACAATTAAGGCTCTTCTCTCATCCGAGTTTAGTTCTCCAAAAAAAGAACCGGACACAAAAATTCTAGGGGTTTTGCCCATGATCGAGAAAGCAGGCGATGAGGGTTTGGAAAGTTGCTGATCAAATATCCTGTAAATCTCAAGGTCCCTTCCAAGAAATTTGCGTCCTTCTTCTGAATACTGCCTGGACAGATCACTGTCCAGAATTGCTCCACGAACTCGACGGTCCGAGGATTTGTTTCTAGTATACTTTTTAGCAATGAAATACTGTCTGAGCCCCAATGATGATGCCAGAGTCAAAGCGTTCAGTATTATGAATGACTCCGAGTTCGAGCCAATAATGGGACTAACATAAATCCACTCTACTGCTAAGACCGCGCTACTTGCTATCATCCAAATAATAAAGGAAATCGCCCAAGATTTGAGCGATTTTTTTGTCAGAGACAATGCCGCATCATTCCATGGTTGTATTTTTACTGCTCACAAACTTTCCATCAAAATCCCACAATCACACTACCTATGAATATCATAACTCCCCATCCCGGAGGAGACGACATAAAAGCCAAGAGAGCTGTTGCAATAGCAGAGTCTGATAATAGGCCAGCAGCAAGGATCGCACTGCTCCCTGCGCTTGTTACCAATCCGTATACCTGAACTCCCAAAACAGCTAAAAGAAGTCCAAATATCGCAATGGACAATAGTCCTTTCTTCCAATTATTGTCTGATCTCTTGTTATGGAGAGGAGCTATTTGCTCTTCCCCTGCTAATGCCTCAATCCATAACGGATTGCGCACATACAGGCTAGTTTCCATAGCATAGTTATTCATAGATTCATATATTGATTTTACCATGTTCTGACAATATGAGTTTTTCATTAGTTTTTTGAGTGGTGGATTCGCTTGTGGCTGTAAGTAGGCCCCACTATATTTTTATGGCAATAAGCGATTAAAACGTTAATCAAACACTCCCCTCCCCACTCTATTATATTTTTATCATCTGAAATTTATAGCTAGCCTCACAGAGGTAGAATGAGCAGTCTTTAAGAGAATTGAAGAGAGGCACTACAAATGCATGAAGTTAACGGGTTATCTCTGAATACACTCGATTTTCTAATGAAGTGCGTCTTATACAAGAAGAGATAAAGTAAGAGAGAAATCGTGGAATGGAGGAATCTCATAGCCGGTAGCCTCGCCAAAAAACGCAATAAGAACCATGAAAGAGTCTATTATTTTATGAACAAACCCATAGCTCAAAGGGATGCGATTATTTCTATTTTGTTGAGTATTTGGAAATTAATATATGTAAGGAATTCATTACTGGCTAGTAAGAATATGCTACTTAAATTGAGTAAAATTACATCAAAAGGTCAAATCACCATACCGGCAGGGATAAGACGAGTTCTGGGTCTAGAAGTGGGAGATACCATCATATTCGAGAAGAAGGATGGAGATATTATCATTAAAAAGAATATAAAAGGGACGTTAGTATCAATCCTTGAAGAGACGGGGCCTCTCAGCCAGAATGCCAAGAAGATAATAAAGAATATCAGGGATGAGTGGCATTAGAGTCTGTATTGATACAAATGTATTCTTGAACGTGCTGAACAGGGAAAGTGTATTTTACCAAGATTCAAAGGAAGTGTTGAATGCTGTCGATCTGGGGACATTGGAAGCTGTCATCCCAACTTTGGTAATAGCGGAGATTCTGACAGGCTTCTACACAGATAATAAAGACGATAAAGCCGAGCAATTCTTGTCGACTATAATCTCTAATAAGAATATTGAAGTCGTGCAGCTATCAATTGAGATAGCTGCTTCTTCTGCAGTCGTACGGGCAAAAACTGGGATGAGGCTTCCGGACGCTATGGTTATGTCAACTGCGTTGCACGAAAAAGTAGACTACATGGTAACAAACGATAGGAATTTCCCTGACTCTTTTCAAGGACTTCGCTCCATAAAATCAGCGGAACTGGCCAAACTCCTTTAAACTTGCAGCTAGAAATTAATTGGGTATCTTATCTTTCCGTTTACTGCGTGAAGTTGTGAACACAAGAATTCAACCTCAGCTTCGTTGTTTGCAACTCTTTTCACGTAATTATGTAAAAACAGTCTGAACACGGTCTTCGTAATTTAGACACATAATATTGAAATATATGTTATAAATGCGACCATTAACTTTGGCCCACCATAAATAATTGCCACA
>JAJYUG010000079.1 GCA_021792655.1 Thermoplasmata archaeon
GCGGCAATAATTGTAAACGGACAAATACTATCATGAGATACCTTCCCATGATGAATGAATCCTACGTAGACATTGGAGGATACAAGGTATTTTACAGATCATCCGTTTCACAGAACCAGCGCGGATCTATAGTGCTGCTTCACGGTAGAAGTTTCACTTCAAAGGACTGGACAGGGATTAAGGCACTTGACATTTTCTCCGCAATGGGATATAACGTGTATGCCCCTGATTACCCCGGATTCGGAAATTCGCAGAACAATCCGGAGTACAAATTTTCAAGGGACTTCAAAAATTCCTCAAAGTTTGTGCTCGATTTCAGCGGAAAGCTTGGGCTTCTCGGTTTCACTCTTGTTGGGCCTTCCATGGGTGGAGGCATCACCCTGAGGACTTTAATTGATTACCCGGACATCGTTTCATCAGCAGTTGTCATCGGATCGTCCGGTGTGGAACCAATGAAAGATGATCTTCCAAGCGTTGAAGTTCCTCTGCTAATACTCTGGGGAGAATTTGACGACGTCATAAAAAAGGAGGATGGGGTCATTCTGAAAAACCTTGTGAAGAATTCAGAACTAAAAATTGTTCCGGGCGCGACACACCCAGTATATCTGGATAATCCATCATTTTTCTTTGACGAAATGAAGAAATTCCTGGAAAAACAGAAGAGCTGACCGGGTAAATAATCCGTATTTACCCGGCTATCTCACGACTGTATGCTTTTTATTGCGGCATCAATGTCCTCAATAATGTCGGCAGGCTCCTCCAATCCAACTGAGAGCCTGAATAGATCCGGAGTTATTCCAACTCTCTTTTTTTCCTCTTCAGAAAGTCCGCGGTGCGACATGGTGAACGGATTGGAGATGGTAGTTTCCGATCCTCCCAGTGTATTTGCCGGAATGCAGATCCGCAGGTGATCCATGAACTTTGCTTCATTGCCCCTCCCGTTCCTGACACGGAAAGCTATAACACCTCCGAACCCTGCCAGCATTTCCTTTGCTATGGAGTGATCTGGGTGTGATTTGAGTCCAGGGTAAATCACATCATCCACAAGCGGGTTTTCAGACAACACCTCTGATATCCTTAATGCCGAGGCGTTTATGACATCCATCCTCACCTTGAGCGTCCTTATTCCTCTCATTACCAGAAAAGCGGTATTTGGATCCATGGATGGGCCGAGAGTCCTGCGGAGATCATCTATCCTCTGCACCTCCTTCCTGCTCCCTGCAACCAGACCTGCTATAACATCATTGTGCCCTGCTATGAACTTTGAAGCGCTGTGCATGACAATATTGGCACCGTAGGAAAGTGGCTTCTGGTTCACCGGAGTTGCGAGGGTTGAGTCCACAAATATCCTACACCCAGAGGCGCCGGCCGCTCTTGCGATCCGCCTGATGTCGTTAACCCTCAATATTGGGTTGGTCAGGCTCTCAAAGATTGCAATGTCCGCTCCTTTCTCTATCTCAGAGACCATGTTGTCAGTGCCGGGATCAACCGACCTTACCGATACCTTCCAGGACGAAAGGAATTCAGTAGCAAACTTGTATGTCCTAGCAAACATGTCCCTCTGCACCAGCAACCTTGATCCTGGCTTCAGGTTGGCCAGGAGCGATGTGGTAACAGCACCCATGCCAGAGGAAAATGAAGCCCCAGATTCAGCATCCTCGATCTCGGCGATCTTGTCGGATAGAGCTTCGACCGTGGGATTGAACTCCCTTGAGTACCTGTACTTCTCCCCAAGGGGCATCTGGTATGCGCTTGTCTGGTAAATAGGAAAAACGAGTGATCCGTTGAGCTTCTCTATCCTTCCCTTCACATACTTTGTGGATTCATTCAATGTAGGCACCTCCCGCAGCCTTGCACGTGGAGAATGATACTTTGGTGTGAAGTGACTCAAAGATTTCAGAAACCCCAGATATTACCTTACCGGTGTCGGTCAACCTATCCGTGAATTCGATTATGCTCGGGCCGGCACCGCTAACTGAAACACCGACTGCACCATTCTCCAGCGACCTCTTCTTTATCTCCTCATAGAACGGAAACATGTGCATTCTTGACCGCTCGACTATGTCATCCCGCATATTCTCTCTAATTATTTCCCTGTCACCGCTCTGCAGGCCCTGGAGAAGAAGCGACAGACGCCTTGAACCATCGATGTGTTCTTCCATTGTGATCATCTTTGGGACCGCTTCCCTCGCAACCCTGGTCTTGTGATTCATTTTGATGACGGGAATTATAAGCAGTATACCAAGGCTCTTCGCAATATCGAATTTATGGATTTTCATGGGTTCGGTTGACTCCAAAAATGCCAGTCCCCCGAAAATGCTGGCTGCTACGTTGTCGGAATGGGGGGTTCCTGATGATGCCGCCTCACCATCTGTGGCGAATTTTACGAGGTCTTCCATGGAAAGCCCGAGATCCAGTGAGGAGTCTATGGCCTTGACTGCTGCTGCTGCAGAGGATCCGCTGCTCCCCATGCCAAGCCCTTCCGGTATTCCCTTCTCTATTGTGATCCGGATATCATCCCTGATGCCCAGCTCGCTGTATAATGCCATTGCTGCCCTGCCGGCGGTATTGGAATCTGCATCCCCGGATATTCCTTTGCATTCCACCTCGATCTCTCCATGACCAGTGCCGGCTATGGCTGAAACCCGGACACGATCATGAAAAGCTGTATGGGCAATTGCCATTGTATCAAAACCGGGTCCGAGATTTGCTGAAGAGGAGAAAGAAACAGCGGTGCATTCCTTCATGATCTGCCGATTGGCGATGATAATAAATTCATTGCCTTCTAAAATATTACTCGGTGTAATACCCGGTCTATATGAATTTTACAGAAGCTGTTGTGGTTGTCGTTTAATCCACTTTTCGTAGCTTTATGCCACCATCAGTATAATTTAAATCCTGCCCTGAATTGTTAAAATGTGATTACCATCGCCAGAGTTTACGATAACCGCAGCCAGACTGAGGCAATCAGCGTACTGGTGGACCGGGTCTGGCCAAGGGGTGTCACAAAGGAAAAAGCAGGAGTTGACCTTTGGATAAAGGAAATAGCACCTTCCGATGATCTCAGGAAGTGGTTCAACCACGAGGATTCCAAATGGACCGAGTTCAGGCGAAAATACTTTGCAGAGCTCGATGGCAAGATGGAAATTGTGAGGGCTCTAAGAGGCGTGTCAAAAGGTGGCAATATGGTCCTTCTATATTCAGCCAGGAACACGGTTCATAACAATGCCGTAGCGCTTAAG
>JAJYUG010000032.1 GCA_021792655.1 Thermoplasmata archaeon
GTTATTTTGCATGGCATCCTTTCCGGATTCCCTCTTTGTACCTTCTCTTAATATAAATATTGGTTGTCCGCCTATCATTATGATCCCAGATAAGTAAAAATAAACTTCTATATAAGTATTTCTAATTAAGGTTCTGTGGGTGTCATTAGTGCAATATGGCAATCGGTGGGACTTTTTTTGATAAAGGAAAACTGAACATGGTCTCCGGGTGATGTCATCTCTTCACGATCCCCTTTGATAACCCCCCGAATGAATGTATATAGGAAATCCGGTTGTTCGGCAAAGACAGTTCGGAAACGCCTTAATGCTTTTTTCCGGAAACCGATTCAAGGAATTCTATCAGCAGATGCGGGTCGTGAATTATCTTATCAGGATGGTAGTATGAAAGGGTCTCCATGTCACCCGATCCCCAAACGGCGCCAACGGTAATGAGCCCGGCTTCTCTGCCTGCCGTTATGTCGTATGGCTGATCTCCGACAAATATGCACTGGTCACCGCTCAGTCCCATTCTTCTTAGAGCCAGGAGGACAGGTTCCGGATCCGGCTTCTGGTACACTGTATCTTCCTGCGCCACTATGAACTCGAAATATCCTCTCATGCCGGTTAGGTTAAGCATTTTCTCTGCATACTTCCGTTGTGAAGAGGTCACAAGTGCCATCCTGTAATGTTCCGCAGTGAGCCGAAGCATATCTCTCACTCCTGGAAACGGTGCAACCTCATCTACAATTGTATCAAAACGTTCAGCCCCGACACGGTATATCTCATCGCCATCGTCAGGAAACCATTTTTTCAGAACTTTCTTTACCGGTCTACCAATAAGTCTTGAGTTTTCATCACCGGTCAGTTTCCTTCCGAGAACTTCTTGAAAGGCGAACTCTGTGGACTTCGTTGAAAGTGACTCGCTGTCCAGAAGTGTTCCGTCCATGTCAAACAATACGGCTTTTATCAATGATTTTCAATCAAGAATTTGGATGCAGCTATTGAACGTTCTCATATTTTGAAAGCGCCTATTTCATGGATAGATGCTTCATTTGGTTAAGTGTATATAAGAGCCATAGACATGAACAGGTCCACACTCGTGACCGGTACCAGTATTTCGCCACGGATTCTTTCATCCTTGATGGTCTGAAACCCCAAATAAAGATTTATTGTGGCTGGCAATTACCATGAATGTTCAGGTTCGAGACTGTTAAAATTGGCGGGAGCGAATATGAGTTTTTTTCATATTCAGTAGGAAATGCACCTCTGCTCATACTGAAGGGAAAGAAAGGGTATGTGATGTGTGGATATCTTAACCTTGAGGCTGCTGAAAAACTCGGGGATACGGCCGTCAGAGCATCTGGCGTAAAAGACTTGGATACGCTGCTTGGCGCATCTGTCGCTGGTGTCACAGGAAAGGCAAAACTACTTGGCATAAATGAAGGCCAGAAAGTTTCAGAAATCATAGCTAAGCTGTGACTATTCCAATGGGAGTTCAAAGGACTGGATCCGCAGCGGTTTCCCTTATCACCGACGGAACATCAATCCTTTTCATAAGGCGAAATGAAAGGAAGGATGATCCATGGTCAGGCAACATCGCATTGCCAGGCGGATTTGTCAAGGCCGGCGAGAACCCTGAAAGGGCAGCCATCAGAGAGACATTCGAGGAGACATCCATAAAACTGCCACCTGAAAGTATAACCAGACGCATGGACCCGATGAATACGGTTAGCAATCCCGGAGTATTTGTTTACCCGTTTGTCTTTTCTGTTAAGGAATTCGGATCATATAGCCCTGGAGACGAGGTTGCAGAGATTCGGGTTATAAGAATAGCAGATCTTCAATTTTCGCCTTCTCCAGCCGATTATGGCGGATCCTATGTTAACAGGGGATGGATCATCTGGGGACTGACTTTCAGGATCCTCAGGAAATATCTTGGAATTTCGTGAATTCAGGATCGGCTGACTATTCTTGTTCCTCTGTCATCAAAAGAAACTCTAACTACTAGTCGCGACAGTTTGGCCATTCTGTCCTGGAGTTCCATAAGCTTACCGTCTTCTGCAATAAGGAGAATGAATCCCTGTGATCCCCCTCCAAGCAGCCTCGCTGCGGCGGCACCTGAGGATCGGGCAATCTTGATTATCTTCTCAATCTTATCATTGGTCACATTACTTCCAAGTGCTTTCTTTATTTCCCAACCCCTGTTAACCAATGACGCCAATCTATGAAAATCCTCGTTCCTGACTGCGTCCCGCATCTCATAAGCTGCTGATTTGAGGCTCAGCAGCCTGGAGATTGTCTCCTTTTCTCCACTCCGCGACTTTTCGACCTGTTCTGCTAGAGCTAGCGAGCTTTCCCTTGTTTTTCCCGTGTAGATAAGCAATATGCTTTTCTCAAGTGCATGCAGGAACGTGAGATGCTGATCAAATTTCTCTATTCTGATGTTGTTTCCCTGAAACTCCATAAACTTGAAACCACCAACGGAAATCGCATAGGGATCCTGCCTTCCCAACGTAACTCTCAGGGAATCCCTCTCAGTAAGAAATGATTCATCAGCAAGCTCAAGCTCTGTTATGTTCCTGCCGTTAAGATTGTTTATTACGTTTATAACTGAAGTGGTAAGAGCGCTGGATGATCCGAGGCCTGATCCCGGTGGAACATCGCTATTCATGAGAACCCTGCCGGACATGACATTTCTGGAACTGAAGAGATCAACCATCTTTTCAGAAACACTTCTTGATGATCTCCTCTCGTGGCTGATGAGATAGCTCTTGACAAAATCCCGTGAAGATATTTCCAGCGGAAAACCATCATCCACATACTTTACCCTGACCCCCCTGTCGATTGTGGTATTCAATACGGCAGATCCGTATTCATCGATGAACGGGCTGATATCGGTTCCACCGCCTCCAAAACTTATCCTGAGGGGACTGTAAGAAATCAGTTTTGAAGGACGTTCAGACATTTGGACATAAGGTTAAGGGTCGGTTGCTTAAAAATATTACAGGATTTGAAAACCAGTCTCGGCTTTCACTGATATAGACTGGGCAGAAAACAGCTAGAGAAAGTAGTCACGTCAATAACAACACGGACAAACAGGAAATAACTAATTTATATGGACAGGACATAGTGTTTTCATGGAAGATGATGGAAGCTACTGGCACAGTATTCCTGTGGGACCAGATCCACCGGAGATTTTTTACACGGTCGTTGAAACACCGAAGGGGAGCAAGAACAAATATGAAATAGCCAAGGAATTTCCTGGAATGCGTCTTGACAGGGTTCTGCATTCATCGGTCGTTTATCCCGCAGACTATGGCCTGATTCCGAGAACACTGTATCATGATGGAGATCCGATGGACGTACTGCTCCTGATTTCCCAACCAACTTTTCCCGGGACAATTGTCGTTTCCAGACCTATTGCAATAATGCACATGCTTGACAAGGGTGAGGTAGACAACAAGATACTTGCAGTTGCGGTTGATGATCCGTTTTACAGGGAAGTCAAGACGATCGGTGACCTTCCGAAGCATTTGCCCGAAGAGATAGTAGAGTTTTTCACTACATATAAGCGGCTGGAAGGGAAGAAAACAGAAGTCAATGGATGGGGAGACAAGAAAGAAGCAGTCAAGGAGATACTTGAATCCATTGACATGTATAACAGGAAATTCAACAAAAAGTGAAAAGTTTCCAACTTTTCAAACTAAACCTATTTATTCAGATCATTACATTACTCCCCATGGAAGATCTTACTAAGGAAACCCTTAGCCGCATAAAAGCCGATGAAATCAGGTTCCTGCAGATGCAGTTTACCGATATTCTGGGCGTTGTCAAGACGCTGACTGTGCCCCTCAACAGGTTTGAAAGCGCGTTGAGCGAGGGTGTTGTCTTCGATGGGAGCTCTGTTGCCGGATATGCACAGATAGAGGAATCTGACATGCGTGCAGTTCCCGATCTCACGACGTATTCCGTGCTTCCGGATACATCTGACAGCATGAAATCTGCAAGATTCATCTGCAAAATCTATACGCCGAAGGGTGAGAGATTTGCTGGAGATCCCAGATACGTTCTTGAAAAACTGGTGGAAAAGGTCCAGAAGAAGCACATGGATTTCTACGTGGGGCCAGAGTTCGAATTCTTCATATTCAAAAAGGATCAGAATGGAAATCCAACTAACAATCCCAGTGATTATGCTGGGTATTTCGATAACACCCCAATGGATCCTGCAAGCGAAATAAGACAGGAAATCCTTTCAATTCTCTATTCAATGGGTTACAGGCCGGAAGCGGCACATCACGAAGTAGCTTATGGGCAGCAGGAAATAGATTTAAGGTACGACAAAGCGCTGATAATGGCAGACCGGGTTGCCATGCTGAAGAACATAATCAAGAACGTCGCTATAAGACACGGCCTTTATGCAACTTTTATGCCAAAGCCCATAAACGGAGTCAATGGATCCGGAATGCATGTGCACCAGAGCATAATGGCAAGTGACGAATCCGAGAACCTGTTTTATGAGAAGGGGGTGAAATATGAGATCAGTGATCTAGGCATGCACTATCTCGGCGGACTCCTGAAGAATATCCAGGGGGCTTCTGCAATAATGGCCTCGTGGGTTAACTCATATAAGCGGCTGATACCTGGTTACGAGGCTCCGGTATATATTTCGTGGGCGAACAAGAACAGGACCGCACTTGTCAGGGTTCCAGCAGGAGAAGGGATGAGGAAGAGAATGGAACTGAGATGCCCGGATTCAGCTGGAAATCCCTATCTCCAGTTTTCAGCGATGCTTGCCATGGGGCTGGATGGAATTGAACATAAGATTACGCCTCCTGACCCCGTTGAAAAGGACATATTCCACATGACTCCGGAAGAGAGGCAGCAGGAAGGCATAGCTTCAATGCCTGAGAGCCTTGGAGAAGCATTGCATCACTTCAGGAACAGCAGGATTATGAAGGAGACCTTTGGCGACCACATATTTGAGAATTTCATAACCGTGAAGCAGAGGGAATGGGATAGTTTCAGGTCATTTGTTACTGAGTGGGAAGTAAAGCGTTATCTTCCCATGCTGTGATCATCGAAGTTCCTTTTCCATCAATTTTCGCATGGCGTTCTCATGCCTTCGTATATAAAAGTAAAGGCCTATGAAAGCTATTCCCGCCGGGAGAAGCACAAAACCGAATACCACTGAATAGATCAGCGTGTAACTTATGTCGCCGACAGTTATGGTCGCATTGGCAGTTGAATTGCCGTGATTGACAGCAACAAATGTCCAGTTCCCGGAGACTGGCGCAATAAACACGGAGGAAGCTGTGGAGCCGGTATTAAGTGTCTGGCTACCGAATTGAGATAGAAGCGGCGATATCCAATAAACCGTGACGTTCGGGGAAGCCGAGGTCATGGTTATGGAATATTCCAGGTCATCCCCCTGCGAAACTCCATTGACTGAAGCCAATTTTATCTGGTTACCGCCAGCTGCGATATGCTGATCTGCAAGTGTGGTTGTGTCCTGTGAGATGAAGTAAGCTGATACTGAAAAGACTATCACTGAAATTAGGATAAGCGAAACACCCACTTCGAGCATCCGCTTTCGGTTTGGCAGTTTCATGGAGTCAGTCCTCTATTGATCATATTGCATCCATTAGCCCATTATAATACTCAATGGATTTATATTTACTCTTTTCTGCGACATTTATGATCCTGTGTGTTTTCAGTCGGTTTCCGAAACAGAGATTTCCTGTGAATCTATCACCTTGAGTGAACCTATCTTCATAACGTCACGAATCATGTCAGCATGCAATTCAATCTCCTTCTTCTTTCCGTGAATCTCCAGGTTTTGCAGTGGTGCAGAAAGCGAAATCTTCTTTGAACTCTTGTAAGCTCTGATCCGGGAGATGACCTCAGCCAGGTAATCATACTCATCCTCGGCTTCCGGGAACAGGCTGATTCCCGTTAGGTCTTCCATGGATTCGCCATGAATGCTGCTTTCATCAGGAAGGCCGGTGAGGATATGATAGGCTTCCTCTGCAATGTATGGCATGAATGGCGCGTAAAGGCGCAGGATGGTGTACTGTGCGTATCTTGCTGTGTTCATTGCATCAGCAATCTCTGGGCTGTCAGGTTCCGTGAGCATAAGTGAATTCACCCTTCCTTTTATCATCTCAAGATAGTCATCGCAAAACACGTTCCAGAAGAAATCGTCCAGCACAGACCTTGCCCTCGCTATCTCGTAGTTCACCATTCTTTCGTTGTATATTCTGGACAATTTGGAAAGCTTGGAGGTTATCCACCGGTTGACTGGATACTTGGGAGATGGCATTTTAATTTCTGAGCGATCCGAGGAAAGCATTGCCACAAGTTTGGTTGCATTGAGGATTTTTATGACCGTGCGCTTACCTCTGACATATTCCTGTTCCTTTATCTTTATGTCTTCTCCCGGAAGGGCAGTTGAACTCCAGAACCTTATTGCATCCGCGCCAAATTGTGTTATGAACTCATCAGGCTCAGACACATTCCCCTTGCTCTTGCTCATCTTCTGCCCGTATGGATCATTGACATTACCGCTGATGTATATGTTTTTCCAGGGAACCCTGTTGTCATGGATAAGAGATCTCACAATAGTTGTGAAAGCCCAGGCGGTTATGATATCATGCCCCTGGAACCTGATGTCCATGACGGTTAAACGGTCGAAGAGTCCCTCCTTCTCTGTGGCCAATCTGGGAGAGAGTGAAGAAGTTGCCCAGGTGTCCATAATGTCGGTTTCCGGGCTGAGGTCCGTGGATCCGCATCTGCTGCATTTCATCCCGGCATTTCCAATCCTGGGATCCACTGGAAGCATCTTCTCATCTGCAAACACTGTTTCGCCACACTTGTTGCAGTACCATACGGGGAAGGGAACGCCATAGAATCTCTGTCGTGAAATGCACCAGTCCCACTTCAGCCCATTCACCCAGGTTTCGTATCTTATCCTCATGTGGTCAGGATGCCAGGTAACCTCCCGGCCAGCCCTGATAAGTTCATCCTTCATGTCAAGATATCTGACAAACCACTGCTTTCCCATGGATATCTCCACAGGAGTGCCGCACCTCTCATGCGTGTTTATTGAATGCTTAATTCGTTCCGTTTTAACAACCAGTCCGGAGGAAGAAAGGAGTTCTACAATTTTTTTCCTTCCTTCATTTACGGTCAGTCCTTTCAGTGGACCGGAATCATTTATCCTGCCATCTTGGCCTATTATCAGCTTAAGGTCGAAATTGTATCGTTTCCAGAGGTCGAGGTCGTTCTGGTCCCCGAAAGTGCAGACCATCTCGGCTCCTGTCCCCTTCTCCATATCGACAGAATTATCTGCATATATCTTCACAGTGTTTCCGTAAATTGGCACAACCGCCGACCTTCCAATGAACTCAGAGTATCGCCTGTCAGAGGGATTAACGAAAACTGCCACACAGGACCCGAGCATTTCAGGTCTTGTAGTGGCTATTATAATATCACTTACATCCGTTTTGAATCGGATGTATACGAAGTCTGCGGAAACAGTTGCGTCCTTCATCTCTATCTGGGAAATTGCGGTGTGGCATGTAGTGCAGTAAATTATAGCACCCTGCTTTCGGTATGCTCTTCCTTTCCTCACCAGATCAAGGAACATACTCTGGGAAATTCTTCGTGAAGGTTCTGAAACCGATGTGTAATAATTATTGAAATCTGCGCTGATTCCAAGTCTGCTCCAGGAATTTAAGAGCTTGATTTCTGACTCACGGCTGACTTTCTGGGCTGCTTGGATGAACTCAGCAATTGGCATTTTTTCAGCCCTGACTCCCAGTGTCTTCTCAGTGAATCTTTCTGTGGGAAGGCCGTTATCGTCAAATCCCCATGGATAGAATACTGTGTAACCACTCATACGCATGTATCTTGCAATGATATCCTGGTGGACATAGGAAAAGGCGTGTCCCATGTGCATCTTTCCGCTCACAGTTGGCGGCGGAGTATCTATCCAGTAGAAATTCCTCGATTGATAATCGCTTCGGAATTTGTATGAATATAGCTCCGTGCTGTCCCAGGTTTTTCTCCACCTGGATTCCATGGCAACAATGTCGAGATCCATCAATGGGTTATCATATATACATTATGAATCTTGCCAAACACATAGCTGAATGGCATAGATTTGCACAGCAACAACAATCCATTGGCGTGTCAGCACTTGATTCCTTAAACGTGGTTTGATATCGATATAAAGAATGAAGTGATGCGGAACCATGATCATGATTGTATCTTCAAGATCCGACGAGGCAAGTACGTCCATGGGGAACTTTCTGCTTGAAAATTACAATTTCAAGCCCTCTGACGGATCAGGAAACGATTTCATGCGGGGGGACTTTCTTCTCAGGTTTATCGACGAGAGACATCTTTACTATGACAGATTTGAGGCAGATGCAGATTTGATTGGAAATGTTGGTAGCATAATAGTTCTTTCCCGGCATTCCTCCGTGGCTGACATAAAATCTCTCACAGTCCACCCGACTGGAAATTTTGACGGAGCAAAGCTTGGTGGTATTCCAGGGAAACTTTCAATGACCGATCCCTCGGGTATGACAGATGCGTTACGGTCGATAAGAAAAAACTACAAGGGCACTGATTTTGAGGTGACCTTTGAGGCTACACATCACGGCCCTTATCTTAAGATTCCACACTACTATGTTGAGATAGGAACCACACACAATCAATGGGAAAACTCAGAAGCTCTGACTGCTGTATGCTCTTCCATACTGAACAGGAAGGAAAATGGGAACAGGAATTATGTTGGAGTTGGAGGCGGGCACTACATGCCAAAAATAACAAAGTATGTGCTTGAGAACGATGTCAACATAGGTCACATGCTCCCAAAATACCAGCACGATATCGTAACTGAAGGGATTGTAAGGCAGTGCGTGGAGATGACACCTGCCTGCGCGGGCTTCATAGTAGACAAAAAGGGAACAAAATCAAAAGTCAGGGACATTCTCGAAAAGGTTTCAGACGAATCAGGTTTACAAATAATACAAATATAAAATCAGACATATTCTTATATTTCTATATTATGGCAACTATCTATATATCTTCAGTGAAACTCAGTGCCCGCATGCGAATTTTTTCCTGACCTCTGACTACAAAAGTTTAAATAGTATATATAAATGCCCATTTACAGGAACTCAGGTTCTTGGTGAAACAAAATGGAAGAATTTTGCGAAGAGGAAGAACCACCAGGTTCAACGCCCTTCTTAAGGGCTGTTAACCTAGAGAGGAACCTGCGCCTCAAGAAATTTTTTATCAAATTCGAAGGGGCAAACGCAACAGGTTCACAGAAAGATAGAATTTCGAAACTGCATGTTCTGAGGGCGAAGAAACTTGGATATAGAACAATATCCCTGGCAACTTGTGGAAATTATGGAGCATCAATATCGTACTACGCCAGACTTTATGGCCTGGATTCAGTTGTAGCCATGCCGCAGGATTATTCTCATGAGAGATCGCTTGAAATTATTCAGAACGGGGCCAGCGTAATTGAACTTCCTGGTAAATATGAGGATACGGTTTCTGCAATGAGGGACATGGCATCGGACAATGCCTGGTACGATTCAAGCCCCGGTTCCTCAAATTCAGATCTGGATATAATGGGGTACGAGAAAATTGCATACGAGATAGTTTCACAGCTAGGCCATTCTCCAAAATACCTTGCCGTCCCAGTTGGTAACGGTACCACTCTTTCTGGAATTTTCAACGGTTTCGTGAAGATGTATAATCATGGGTCAATAGATTCCCTTCCGGCCCTCATAGCATCCAGTACGGCTAATGGAAATCCAATAGTCCACTCCTGGAAGAAACACAACAAGAAAATCGTGGATCTTAATCCTTCTGTACTGAGGGAGAGTTCCATAAATGAGCCTTTGATATCTTACAAGGCATTTGATGGCCAAATGGCACTAAATGCAATATACAAAAGCAGGGGATACGCGGAATATGTTTCAGATGAAGAGATGGTGATGTATTCCAGAACAATTGAGCAGACAGAAAACGTACATGCCCTCCCTGCCTCAGCATCTACGCTTGCTGCTGCGGTGAGGATAATGTCTAGAAAGAACGATGAGAGTGAGTGTGTCCTCGTTATAACAGGCAGAAACAAGTTATGGACAACGCAGTAATTCTTGCTGAGGGTGTTTTTTCAACCACCTACGGTAAAACTGCCAATGGGCTTATTCGATACAGCAGAAGGTACAACATAACTTCGGTTATAGATTCTAGATTTGCTGGAAAGGATTCAGGAATGGTCCTCACCGGAAAGAACAACGGCATACCCATAGTCTCCACGCTAAGGGATGCAATTAAAATCGGGGCTGACACAATAGTTGTCGGAGCCGCCACCGATGGGGGATTTCTCCCTGCGGAATACCGTCCATTCATTTCAGAAGCAATCAGGGGAAGAATGAGAGTTGTGTCAGGCCTTCATGAGTTCATTTCAGACGACGCAGAATTTTCCGCCTTGGCCAGAAAATCCGGATCCGAGATTATAGACGTCAGGAAGATGTTCAGGGACAGGAAGGATCCGTTCACGGGAAAAATCTCCGAAGTGAAAGCATTCAAGATCGCGGTTCTTGGCACGGACAGCGCAATCGGAAAAAGGACGACTGCCATAATACTCAATAACCAGCTCAATTCCATTGGGAGAAAATCAGTCATGATCGGGACGGGGCAGACATCGTGGATGCAGGGCTTTCCGTATACGGTTGTTGTCGACTCCATGATAAACGACTTCATTCCGGGGGGTCTGGAGAGCACAACACTTGAGGCTTGGAGAAATGAGCATCCTGAGTTTATGTTTCTCGAAGGTCAGGGATCGGTACTCCATCCAGCCTATCCGGGGAGTTTCGAAATCATAGGCGCATGCCGCCCTGATGCGATTATTCTTCAGCATGCTCCAGCGAGGAAGTTTTTTGATGGTTTCGAGGATTTTCCAATACCAGACCTGTCAAAATACATAAGGATACTGGAACTGCTTTCTAACAGAAAGGTTATTGCTATATCCCTTAACAGGGAGAACCTGACGGATGATCAGGTTGATCTGGAGATTAAGAAGCTGCAAAAAAGATTTGGAATTCCAGTTTTTGATCCGCTCAGATCAACAGACCAGGCATTGTCGAGAATTCTGGCGAAATAGATGACTACGAGCTATCTTGAAAGAGTCATAAGCTTTGACAGTATCCGCATTTCCAAGCCGACAATTCTTGAAAATGGCATCAGGGGAGACATAACTATAACTTCTGGAGGCAGTGCAAAAACTTTCAGGCTAATATATACATATTCCGAACCAGTCGCCGTTGATGAAAGGATTGCAGGCCTGATACTTACCATGCCCGTAATCAACTTCACTTATTTTGTCAGGGAACTTCGCCTCGACTTTCCTGTAGGAGCAGCTGATCTTGATTTGATCAGGCATTTCTTGAAGGTGAATGCGAGAGAGGTGTTCGTTAACAAGATATGCAGGAGGAGGTACGAATTCATCAGGAAAGAGTACATTCCTGCTGAATCAGACATAAATTCATCGAACTCTGATGGAATGACAGAGGTAATTGCGCCATTGTCCGCACAGGGGAGTTATGAAGTACGCGGGGACAAAAAAAATTCAGCCGTACTTTCATCGGGAGGCAAGGAAAGCCTGCTGAGCTATGGAATGCTCAAGGAAATCGGGGAGAGGACGTTTTCATTCTTCTTCAACGAGTCTGGTGGCCACTGGATCACCGCAAAGACATCTTATGATTACTTTTCTAGAAATTTCAGGGACGTGATCAAGGTCTGGTCAAACGTCGACAGATTCTATAAGTTCATGCAGAGGCAGGTCAAGATCCTAGACCAGTTCGCCGTTACAAGGTGGGCAGATACATATCCACTGCAGCTTTTCATATTCCCCGTTTACATTTTCGCCCTCATTCCGTTCCTGATCAAGCACTCCATTTCTTCGGTCTTCATAGGAGATGAGTTCGACGATCCAAGGGAAATGCCAGAATTTCATGGTCTTAAGCATTATTACGGTATCTTTGACCAGAGCCTCGACTTCAACAGGCTGATGAGTGAATATTTCAGGAGCATCGGAATCGATTCTGTTCTAACGTCCGCAGTTTATCCGATATCAGGAAACGTTGTTGAGAAGATACTACTGCAACGTTATCCTGAACTTTTTTCACTTCAGAGGTCCTGCCACTCCTGTCATTACGAAAATGGAAAAATAGTTCCTTGTGGTAGGTGTTCAAAGTGTCTGGGAATACAGATGTTCATAAAGGCTGCAGGCGGAAACCCGACCGCAATAGGCTACGAGTCAATTTCAACCGAGGAATTGCACAGGCGCGTCCTGTCCGAGAGGATGAGACTGGATAGTGATGAACTTTCGTTTATGAAATCAAAGCTTTTTGATAACAATGAGCCGGAGGTAAGCCACGTTACCGGAATGCACATCTTGCCTGGCGAAAAAAACCCGGGCGAGCTGATGCCAGACTATGTCAGGGACAAAATCGTTGAAATACTATCAAAATACACAAGCGGGAATTTCTCACTGATAAATGGCGAATGGGTGCTATCTGAGCAGTGACCGAGATTTCTGGAAGCACTCTGGTAGGGGATCACCCCAGTTGGTTAATCCCAGTTCCGCATACATTGCAATTCCATTATCTCTCTTCCTTCTCATCATCGTCAAACGCACCGAAATTGAACCCTGCATTGAGGTACGTATTCCTAAGTTTTATCATTCGCTCGTTCCTGGCAGCATAGTCTCTTCGGTTAGCTATCTTCCGCTGTCTTTTGAGGTCAAGGAGGGCTGATTTTCTGTCATGAATTAGTGATGAGAGTTCTGCATCCGTCATTTCATTGGTTCCGGCCAGATCCGGGCCTCTAACTGACCCCCTTTTCCTGGCCTTCATAACCCTCCTGAGTTCTCTCACTTCTCCATTGATTTTTCTGATTGAAGCCAGAAGGGAAGTTCTATCAGTTTTCATGCGTATTTTTGCACTCATGCGCATGCAAAACATGTTGAGTGTGATATTAACGTTATTGCGTGAGAAACTGATTTCAAAACCGGGCTGGAGATCCAAAATCAAAAAGTCGTTCACAAAGACAGATCCCAAAGGGATGTCTTTTCATTATTACTTTTCACCGTTCGGGGGGAAATATTCGTTTTCAACCGTCCTGACCTGCTGGTCGGTCTGGCATTCCGCATAATCTGAAAGAGGCTCCCTGTTGAGCACCATAAAGTTTGGTCCCCACTTGAACTTTTCCAGTATCTTATAAGCCGTGTCTTCATAGCCGGTTATACAAAGAGCCGCGGCAAGGGCCTCCACTGACGAAAGTATCTCGAGCTTGCCATAATTCACGGGATTTGCTGCCAACAGAGCTGGCACTCTGCGACTGTTAACCAATCTCATTTTTGAAATCCCTTCTATTTTCGCCCACGAACCGTCTATAACATTAAGCCCGTACTTCGAGAGAAGAGTGGAATCTGGTTTCTTAATATAGCTACTTCCATAAGGTGTCAGCGTTATTTTTCTACCAATGTTTCTCGCGTCAATTCTTTCGGCCAGGCCAAATCGCTCGAGCTTTTTCATTGTTGATTTAGTCGGATCATCTTCCCTCAGGTAGACAAATGTTACCTTCACGGCTGTATATTGCTAACCCATTAATATGGCTTGATCGAGGAACACGTAATGCCATCGGTGATATATTCCTCTATTTTGATATGCTGGCAGGGCGGGACTCCATATGCACCGACACAAAACCCGTCATGAATCCATTGGCGATGATTTGAAGGAACACCATCGAAGCATTGCATACTTCAGAAAGTATTAAGCCAATCTCCGATAATATCCAAACAATGGTGGAAATCCGTGCAGAATTCTGATGAAAAACAACCTGAAAAAGTGGCTGGCAATCGTAAAACTGGCAATTACGCAAGGTATACACTGAAATGGAGAGGTTCTGGGAAGGTATCGACAACGCAGTATGCTCTGTATGCCGTACAGATGGCAGTTGTCATTCTACTGTCATATCTCGGTGCTCTATACACGCCGGTCGTTGGTCCAGGCATTGGGTTCCTATACTGGGCGTATCCATTTTTTGTTATCTTCACGCTCTGGTGGGGAATATGGGGGATACTTGGTGCATGGGTAGGAAGCGTTGTTGGAGCCGGGTTGCTCACTGGCCTGCCGCCAATTCCCGCGTTGGGTTTCAGCATAGGGGACTTCATCCCGGCACTCTTGATATTCCTTCTTTACAGGGGATATCTTTCAAAGCATGGTGTGGACCCTCTTGGCAGGGACATACTGAAGAATGCAAAGGCGGCGTTCTGGTTCATTTTCTGGGTTATGGGGCTCACAAATATCATTGGTGGGCTCTGGGGAGTCTGGGTACTCGTTCAGCTTGGTTTCGTTCCTGCTAACGCCTACTGGCTCGGAGCCGGACTCTGGATACTCGGGGACGCCATAGTGCTCGTTATAGCGCCTTTCCTCGCAACCACTATAACTCCTATTGTTGAAAGATACGGTCTGGTAAACACTGGCTGGGTAACCTGAAGGTTACAAGCCCTTAATTTTTTGAAAGTTAATCAGGAATAGTCATTATTGTTTGTCCCGTGGCTGGCTTTGGAATAAGAGAAGTTTTAATTTCACTTCGCCATAAGAGTATAGTGAATCTGAACCATGCAGATTGATATGAGACTGAGTTCGCCATACGATTCCGTATCTCGGTAAATTCCGGCCCTGAACATAGAATCACCCCAAATCCCCCCCTCATGAGGAGAAGTAAGATGACTAACAACCGTGAAGAAAAAAGATATGTAAAGACAATATTGTTTACTGCTAGAGCCAGCTCTTTCTATGTTAGGTTGAACCCGCTGGTAAAATTTGCCTTCCTGCTGCTGATATCAGTTGGAGTGGTATTCTCCATGGACAGGTCGGTCCCGGACCTTTATTACAACCTGAGTGCGCTCGCGTTTGCCTGCGTATTCCTGGTGGAGTCCGGCACGATAAAATACCTTGTCAGAAGCTACCTTGTTATGCTTCTGGTCGCACTGTTTATCATGCTGCTCT
>JAJYUG010000080.1 GCA_021792655.1 Thermoplasmata archaeon
AGCATGTAGTATGAAATCATTGCAACAACCGTTATGGCTGCAATCAGCAACAGGAAATACGCAAACTCCGGCGAGTTAATGAAGCCGGAGACGGAGGTTGAGACTGAGCTCCCGGACACAGGTATTATGCTCGAAAAACCGTAGCCTGACACGGTTGTGGCAATTCCTATGATCCCTGATATTACGCTGATTATGGCGAATCTTCTGATAAAGAGTATTCCCGATATCTGACTGTCGGACGCGGGCATGGACATTTCCAGCCCGCACACCGGGCACACAGATGCACTTGCATCAACTTCCGATCCGCAGGTTGGGCATTTCCTGAGCATTCAAGTCAATTGCGTCTATGGTATTAAAAATTATTTGGGAGTCATTTCAGATCAATCCTCATACACCGTTCTCCCCTCAGCAAAAACCATCTTCGGATGTGATGAGATCAGGAAGGGGTCATCGTTCCATACGCTGAAGGATGCGGCATAGCCATCCGCTATCTTCCCCAGGGACTTTATTCCAAGTATCTCGGCAGGCTGGCTCGTAAGCTTCGATATAACATCTTCCCTGCTCAAGCCGAATCTCATGAAGTGCCTCATTGTGTAGAATATGTTTCTCTGCAGGATAACCGGGTGGTCGCTCATCATGCAGAATTTTATGCCGGAATTCAGGACTTTTTCGGTATTCCTCCAGGACTCGTGCTTCAGCTCAACCTTGTATGGATGTGTGTCCAGAGGGCCGTAGATGAGAGGTATGCCGGCAGCTGAAACCTTTCGGAACACATCCTCGTGATGGATGTCTATTCCATGGTTAAGCACTGCGTGGAATCCGAATTCATCCTTCAGCTGCATAAGGACAAAGGCGTCATCTTCCTTGTGAAGATGTACCATCATTCTGTATTTTCCGTCCAGAATATTCATGAAAACCTCTTCCAGCGGCTCTATCTCATCTGGCGTTTTCTTTCCAAGCCTTATAAGGTTTGCAGCTTTCCTGGCCTTTGTCAGGTTTTCCCTCAGCAGGGCGACTGCACCCATCCTAGTTGTTGGCCTCTTTCCCTTCCACTCCGTTGTGCTCCTCGGGTTATACCCAAGTGCAGCCTTTATCCCGATATCCTGCATGTATGCCCTGTCAATGTTCTGCTCATAATTCCTTATCAGCACTGATTTTCCCCCGATTGGATTTCCGCTTCCAGGCAGAACCACTGAATAAAGCACTCCATTTTCAACTGATTCCTCAAATGCGTGATCGTCCATGTATACGCTATCCAGAGCGCTGACAAGCGGGTATATGGAATCCATCTGTTCATTAGATTCATCCTCCGCTGATGGCTCACCAGCCCTGACCATGCCTATATGGCTGTGTCCATCGATAAATGCTGGCGTAACATAGCCCTCAGATACAATCTCGCAGTCAGGTTTCTTCTCACTTACTGAACTTATCGATCCATCAAACGAAACATAAACATCTCGTTTAGATGAAACGCCATCGTAAAGAACCTTCGCTTTAACAGCTTTCATGATCTGGCATGAATTCAAAGCAAAAAAATGTGGTTACCGCATGAAAGAAAGTTTCCTGGTAAAACACCAGTTTCCCTTATGCAGTATTATTTATTTTCCCGTCCCTCTGTTTTCCATTTCTGCCAGTTTGAAATTATATAGACGGCATACGCGGCCGCCCATAATATGATGGCTAGGAGAAGGCCAAGGCCAATAAGGGATCTGGATGAATGATATCCCATAAGGAACAGCCATTCATGTGAAAAGGTGCCCAGAATGATCGCTAAAAGACCAAAAATTACCAGGATAAGGGAGATGTAGAATGATGCATAGTCCCATGGGTTTCTATCTGCTGTCATGTATTCAGTTTCCCATGGGCTCAAACTATTTCTTATTTTTCCCTCCTCAGGCTTTGAGAAGCAATCTACAAGAAAACAAGGGCCAGAAGAGTTACGATGAGCACCGGCGTAGCTATTATGAACCCAACCTTCATGTAACTGCCCGGGGAAATCTTTATTCCCCTCTTTCTTTCAAGTGAATAGAGCCACAGAAGCGTTGCAAGCGATCCTATCGGCGTGAACTTAGGTCCAATGTCATTGCCGATGACGTTTGCATAAACAAGGAGACCAGGATCGGATATCCGCGCCAGAGCCAGGTTTCCTATCATAACCGATGGAAGGTTGTTCATTATTGCAGCCATAAAACCGAATATCAGCCCGGAAAATACTGTGGACAGGGGGTTTCCAATTCTGGATACGGCCGTTATGAGATCCGCAACATACTGGGTGAAACCCTGGGCACCCATGCCAAATACAACTATGTACATTCCAAGAGAAAAGATAACGATCTGCCAGGGGGCTTCACGGATTATGCGGTTGGTGTCAATCACTCCGTGCAGACGGGCCACTATGAACAGTGCCGCTACAGCCGGAACCGCAATAAACGCTATTGGAATATCAAATATGCCGCCGATAGAGTAAAGTGCCACGAGTGTGGCGATGACGGGGAAGGCAAGCTTGAAAAGAAGAGGGTCCTTAATTGCAGATTCTGGTTTCTCCAGCAGATTGGCGTTGAATCCGTCCGGGATCTGGTGTCTGTAGTAAAGCCACAGGAAAAGCACCGTTGCCAGTATGGACACGATGTCCGGCAGGATCATCTTCGCAGCATATACAAGGAATGGGATGGAAAAATAGCTTGCGGAGATAATGTTGACAAGGTTGCTGATGGTCAGGGGAATGCTTGCGGTATCCGCTATGAATCCAGTTGCCATGATAAATGGGATTACGTGTTTCGTGTCAAATCCTGATCTGTAGACTATGGCTATAACTATTGGCGTCAGAACCAGTGCAGTACCATCGTTGGCGAAGACAGCAGATATCCCGGATCCAAGCAGGATTATGAGTATGAAGAGCTTCCGGGCATCTCCCCTGGAATAATGTGCTATTTTCAGTGCAAGGTACTCAAAAAATCCCGCTTCATCGAACACAAGAGAAGCAATGATGATTGCCACAAAGGTGAATGTAGCGTTCCAGACAATGTTCCATACTATGACTATGTCAGAAAATGACGTAATTCCCAGGATAATTGATATTGCGGCCCCTATGAGGGCAGAATATCCTATGCCCAGATTCCTGGGGCGTTTAAGGACAAGGAACAGGGTCAGGGCAAATATGGCAACAGATATGGGAAAAAGTATCTGCATCAGTGCACCAGGTCATTTCCATCTGTCTTAACGGG
>JAJYUG010000081.1 GCA_021792655.1 Thermoplasmata archaeon
CCAAATCAGAAATCACTACAATTCAGTTGGAGAGATCAGTACTAGAAGCACTTAAAAGAGTTAAGAGATATCCGCGAGAGACCTATAGCGAAACAATTCTTAACCTCATAAAAAATGCAGACGAAACAAGAGAATTGGGAACTTTCGTACAAAAGGCCCAGGAAGAGAAGATGAAACAGCTTTGGGAAGAAGGCGATTACTCAGGATGGGAACATGCCTGAACCAGGTGATGTAGTAATAACAAGGGTGAAATTCACTGATTCTGACAACTCTAAAATTCGTCCAGCCCTTATATTGTTCGAGGAATTAGGTAACGTTATCATAGCCGGGATAACAACTAACACAAGAATGAGTGGTATAAGGATATCCAAGAGTGATGGCGCTGCTCAGGACAGCGTGATTAAATTGAATTATATCTTTACTATTACAAATGAGGCAATAATCAAAACGGTATTTCAGTTGAGCAGTGAAAAAAGGAATTTAGTTTTTGATGAACTCACGAAGAAGTTTTCTGTCCTGAAATATTCTTGATAAAATTCCATGATAGCTATAATGGTCATTGTCTTCTAAATACATATAACAAATTTCTGTCTAAATATATTTCATAAGGAGTTGCAAATATTGGCGCCCTATTATTATCTGACAGAGAGATCTCTGCAGGTGCAATCCGAGTGAACCGCTAGCCGCCGTCCTCTTGGGTTTTGCGGAATCTCTTGAAAATGTGGAATTTTCGAAGAAAAAACTGGAAGGATTGGGAATATAACTAGATTTTTTCTAGACATGCCAAGAGAAATGATGTTTGCTGAAACCTGCATCATTTGTTTTGCTCTGCAAACATGTCCCTCAATGAAAAGAGTCGCTTGGAGGACCTCTTGTCGAGCGTAAGCGTAAAAGTGCATCGGCAACCCGTAGTGATCGCTAGTGGACAGGTTCGTAATGTAATGCAACCACACCATTACCAAACTCTCTGGCAGAAATCAGCTTGAGTTTATGTCTCTTCTGATCATCTGCGAAGAGGAGCTTGCCCGCACCCAAAATGATGGGCCGAATCCGGATCCGGTACTCGTCGATCAGTTCTTTCCTTACAAGTGCAGACACAAGAGTCCCGCTCCCCACGATCACCATGTCCTTTCCGGGATCGTTTTTGAGCCTAGCTACTGCGTCGACCGGGTTTTCGCGTATCAGCACTGCTGGCCGCCACTTAACTTCCGGGAGCGTGCGAGAGAATACCACCTTCTGGAGTCCATTCAGCTGTCCGATGATCTCAGAGTCGAATCCGTCAGGGCTCGGAGATGCTTTTGGCCAGAATTCACTGAATTCCTGATAGGTGACTCGACCATACAGCATGGCGTCAACTCTTCGAAGAATCTGCTTCGACCATTCAATTTCCTCCTTATCAAATTCGAACCAATCTATTTCATTCTTTGGATCCGTGTAGTAGCCGTCCAAAGAGATTATGGTGTCCAGGATGACTTTTCGCATGCTTTCTTATTTGAGGTAAATATATATACTTACGTCGTACCTTAGTTTACGCTTTTGGGATTAACCCTTAACTCATCACTCTTTACGTAATAGATCCGAGTCAATCGCAACTTTTTGAACAAGTTACTTCGCCTTTTTGGGTACCACGTTCATCATCTCCTTCTTCTCGAAACTATACATCTTGATCCTCGAAAGTATCAGGAGAACATCCCTCGCGCTGTATTTACCCTCTATCAAGTTCAGTATCTGGGAGTGCAGGTACAGCGACAGGAGGTTCAGGAACATGTAGGTGGAGAACATGTGGTCTTCCCTCAGATATGCCCTGTCAACCTCAAGATCGTTCTTGTAAACATTGAATGCGTATTCCACATATTCACGCTGCTTGTGCAGCCCGTATATCCTCTCCGGTTCCTCATGCAGATCAAACAGCAGATACAGTTTCCCGGAATCTCCAGATCTATCGGAGAAAGAAGCTTTGCTTCTTGCATCGTCATGAACCCGTATGAGGTAATCCTTTTCTTCCTCACTCTTCAGCACAGGGTCTTCTAAGATGTATACATCATCTGTGCGTTGCCAGTATTTCACGGGCCCGCCATCATACATTAACACACCCGGGAAGTCTCCACTCTCCGGTATCAGCGGGGAGTTCCTCCTCAGCAGTATGATATGGCTGAGATGCCCTTTCTTCAGCTTCTTCACATTATCTGCGGAGAATAAGCCCTTGTCGGCAACAATGACACATCTCTCCACGCCGGCCATGTCTGTCGCATTGGCCATGGCTGTAACATCTCCTATTGATCCAGGAAGGACAGGTTCTCAGACCTGGAGAATATTGCCTTGAATCCATGAGCACGTACTCACCCTTCTCCGTCAGTCTCCACATTACACGGATGCTCTGGTCTTCCGGAAGGGATGAAAGCATCCCTGATATGGAACCGGGAGACATGGATTCATCCGATATGCGGGAAAGGTATGTTTTCTCGTACAGGTAACGCATGGATTTTATGGGTAGCGGCCGTATGTTCCTCAGGATAACATAACTGATTATTCTCCCGTACAGATAGGGATATACTTCCTTCAATATAGGCAGTATGGTCTTCTCAGCCATGCCCTAAAGCGGTGCAATGCTTCCGTAGTCATAATCTCCCCTTATGCCGGTTATCTCGCTTTTCTTCACGATTCCAGCCGGAGTGACAACGCCAAGATAATCTCCCGTCTTCTTTTTTGATCTCTATGTTCCCCTATCAAAAGTGGAACTGACAGCATAGGCATAGTAATGGTTTCCAAAGTTTCTGATCTCCATGCCCTCGGTCTTGAATTTCTTGACCCATTCAAGAATATTATTCATATACTATTTATACGGAATAGACGTATAACTGCTCCAGTAATAGAATTTAATATCACAACCGCTATAAAAGCCAATTTTCACAACACAATTAAAACGAAGAAGTATGTCTATCTCGTAAAAAAGGTGGAGTTAAGCATTAAATGTGAGGCACCGGAGCAGTGTTTACGAGCGATAAATGTTTTTAGTACACGCTTAAAACAATAATCAAGTCTTGAATGGTCCATGATTATATCACAAAGATTATGGGTAACAACGGGCTAATCACAGATCCGAGCTTTTTCGTGCCGTTATCTTTGAGCTTGCAATCTTATGAAGTTTCAAGTCGTCAGTTATAAGTTCGCAGCCAGATTCAAT
>JAJYUG010000082.1 GCA_021792655.1 Thermoplasmata archaeon
GTCAGAAGATCTGAAGTAACATCAACTCCTATCAGGAGCACTATGAAGAATAGGGCTATTTCGGATAGCCCATGCAATACAGCATTGGGTTGCAGAACATTGAGGACTGCAGGACCAAGCACCAGTCCGACCACGAGGGCACCTACCACACTGGGAAGGCCCTTTACCTCGAGCAGTTCTCCTATGATCAGGGAGATTGAAAGCAAAATCAGTACTGAAGTGATGAGATCCATTGGTGATACTGCTATAATTCATTGTTATTAATTCTTACCAGTGAAATTTCAAAAAAATAGTTAATCGCATCTGCCACTAAAGTCTTCATGTTAACAGTATATACCTTACCAGTACTGCCGCACCAACCTGGCATTGGTAATGTAATTGAATGCTGTAGGATCAATCCAGTTCAGCTGTCTATTTGTAAAAAACGCAAAAGATCGCAACTTTATCAGCAAAAAATAGATACTTGATAGGCTCAGTTGAATTTCAATGAAATATTAATATAAATCCACGCTGTAAAGGAACACGTGACAGCAGAAAGTAATGACGGCGCATCGTACCTTCCATCGCGTTCTGTAGTGACGACACTTTCATCAATGGGATATTTCCTAGATGGTTATGATCTAAGTGTCATTGCAGTGTTTACACTTGTGCTTACTACATATAAAATTTTCCCATATGACGCGTTTTCGGAGGGTTTTGTAAGTGGATCAGCATTGCTGGGCGCATTCGTTGGAGCAGTAGTTTTTGGTCACTATTCTGACAAGATTGGACGAAGATATCTGTACATTTTTGACCTGATATTCTTTGCTGTATTTGCCATATTGAGTGCTCTGGCGACCAACCTGATAGAACTTATAATATTCAGGTTCTTCATAGGATGGGGTGTTGGAGCGGATTACGCCCTAAGCCCGGTTTACACGACAGAAATGTATCCTAACAAAGAACGCGGTTCTGGGTATGGCTGGGTATGGACATTCTGGAGTATTGGGGCAGCCTTCTCGTTCCTGGTGGGCTATTTCTTCTATCTTTCTGATCCGTTAACTGCTTGGAGATGGACTCTTGGACTTGGGGCAATCCCGGCAATAATCGTTGTTATACTTAGGACCAGGATGCCTGAATCGGCCAGATGGAACGTTGTAAACAGTGGTGATGTCAACCCTCAAATAAGGCGCATAGCCGATAAGATAGGAATCAGCGAAAGCGATATCAGCGCACTGCTTGCAGAGAGAAAACGGGAAGCAGAGTTTTCAGCAGGATCAGTCTCGACACTTTTCAGCGGAGAATATGGGAAGCGTACCGCCATCGTATGGATACAATGGATACTTTACGATATAGCAGGTTATGGAATTGGCCTATACTCTCCAGTAATACTCAAGAGTTTCGGTATTGCAGGAGCAACGACACTCATCCTGTCATTTGCATTCTACATGCCCGTGGGTTTCATGGGAGCATACGGAGCAGTGAGACTGAACGATAGTGTGGGAAGACGTCCTCTACAGGCAATTGGTTTTGGTTCGATGGCAATCGCCATGTTGCTCTTCTATCTGGCATCATTAACAGTCGGATCCCTTCTGATTGGGGTGGGATTGCTTGCCTTCATTCTTGACTATGGAATGGGTAATCTCGGACCGGGAAACACCATGGGTCTTTACGCTATAGAACTTCTTCCAACAAAGTTGAGATCCTCGTCGATGGGGAATGCAACCGGAATAACCAGAATCGTATCGTTCCTTAGCGCATTTCTCTTTCCCTTAGTAAGTGACTCCCTGGGCAAATCAACATTCTTTGTGATTCTACTTGTCCTTATGGTCGTTGCTTTCCTGTTCACCATCCTCTTTACGCCGGAGACAAAGGGTCTTACGTTGGAGGAGATAGCAATAGCATCATATAAACGGATTAACGGAAAACCCCAATTAGTCCTCCCGGGGCCTTCTAAAAAGGATTAAATGAACCAATGAGACCCAGCCTTATCCACTGGGTTATTTTTTTATCAAAATCATCTATTTTTGCCAAATCTTCACTATTTTTATCAGGCATCTTAATCTTGCTGGATATTTCAGCTATCTTGTGGCTTGTTGTTTCTCTGGTGATTATCTTAATTATGGCAATGCTGGCTGAATAATATGAAGGTACATTATCTGCCCAGTATTTTGGGATCTTGAAATCCAGAAAGGTGAGAAGCAGGAAATCAAGTGAGGGCACTCTCATTTTTCCTATAATTGCGTATCTTTTGACTCTCGGCCTCAGCCTGAAATTGTTTGGCGGAGCCATAAGAATAAAATTCATGTAATTGCATATTTCTTCCGCAATCTCGCCATTCATATTAATAAAGGAATAACTGCTTTCACCAGGAACGATCATTTTCGGGCTTTTGTCAGCCAGTCCCCTTATCTTCTCTGTGAGGAACAGATAAGTCTCCTTAAGTCTCTCATACTCTCTGTTTTCCTTATAATATAAATGTTTCCTGTTAAGGTAGAGCGTTTTAATTCCCTCTTCTATGTACTCCCTGAGCACTACACCGGGATCAATCTGCAAGTCTGTTTTTTCTGGATTTTCTCTGTTCATTCTCATCTAATTTCACATACCAGACAGATAAGGCGGTCCTGGAAATTGAATATCAAGCAGGATTAATAAAATTTGTTTCCAGTGAAATAGGGAATTAGGCAACAGGTGGATCATGATTTGCTGTAAGTATTAAGTATGCAGCACAAAATCCTTGAATTGCATCAGGGTCCGTTTCGCATCGCATAAGTCATGCCCATTCGTCACTATGTTCTGGAAAGGTTCAATATGTGGCATGATAATCCTTTCCGTGTCATTCCCATCCAACAAATTACCTTCCCAAAGTTACAGGAAATACGCCTTTCTATCCGGCATGGGATATTTTCTTGATGGTTACAATCTCACTGTGGTTGCGGTTTTCACGTTCATCCTCGCAACTTACAACATAATGCAGTATACCCCTCTGGAAATGGGTTTTGTCAGTGGATCGGCTTTCCTGGGAGCAATGGCTGGAGCCATCTTTCTTGGACGTTATTCAGACCTGTCTGGAAGACGCTATATTTACATACTTTACCTTGCATTTTTTATCATTTTTCCGATCCTTAGCTCAC
>JAJYUG010000033.1 GCA_021792655.1 Thermoplasmata archaeon
AAATATGATTTTACCGGAGGAATAGACGGCAGGGGATGGAAAGGGGATGTGAAGGTGGCACAGCTGGCAATCGACAAACTACTGTCCACTGGCTGGAAAAACAGGTACAGCAGCGACGAGGCTGTTGAACTGGCTGTTGAGGAAACCCTGGCCCAGAATCCTTAACACTGCTTCTGAGACTAGTGTAACGATGCCGGTATCAGCAGTGTTATGCCTACCAGTGCTGACAGGATTATCTCAAGGATAAGGAATACTATCAGCGCAATAATAGCTATGACGAATGCCTTTACCCATCCCGTATGAAGTTCGGTCTTTATTACGTATAGCACTCCAAGGAGCCCGAATATTACACCAAGGATCGGGTTGATAAGTCCGAAGAGGAACTCAAGCACTAGGAATACAATGACGGAAGCAAGCGAGATGAACATGGCCTTTCCGAATGATATCTTTCTTGAGATGGCATCCGATGCCATCCAGATCGCAACTGAAGCAACAAGCCATGAGAGGAAAGCCACGACAATGAGTCCGAGTGCGAAAGCCGCTGTGAGTACTATGTTGAACATGCATTTCAGCATGCCGCTGGAGGGATAAAACACTTTTGTAATGAGTGTCGATCACCCGTAGCCAGTGATGAGCACCCAGACGGAAAAATATCAATAAGCGCCGCCGGATAACCGCAAATGATCGATACAGACGGAAGGACGTGGTCCAGACTGGTGTTCACTACACCGGATGTGCGAACAGATATGCTACTTTACAGGGACAGATCATACCTTCTGATACCGGCGCGCAATGAAGAGAATATATTCGTGGCCATTCCACGGGGAGACCGTACAGAGTTCTATGTTTCCAGCTCCTCGCTGCAGGATCATGCGAACATCCGGGAGTTCTTCAGGAAGTTATATGCCTGTGAACTCGAGAAATCGGAGCCTCCAGACCTCAGCGGGGAGATGAGGCTTATCCTGGTGAATTCTTTCCTGAACAGGCGCGTGAAGGAGTTCCACTTCAGCTCGCTGATCGCCTCGGTCGTGAATTTCATGGGACCGATCGAAGGAAGCACCCTTCGCTATGCCGTCAAGATACGGAGCTACACAGGGTGGTTCAGTAGGGAGAAGAGGTTCTCATTTATCGTGTTCATGTCAATCTCAGGCAACAAAAATACTTCGGCAGGATTTGAGGACATGGTGCGGAAGAACCTAAGGAGGATGAGACGTGAATCCGGGTGGCGCATGAAGATCAAGGTAGGAAGGACAGTAAGGTTCAGGACAGACACGCTTTCCAATCCATTCTGCCTGAACCCGTTTGTAATCATACCGGAGGATGAGAATTGACCCTCCCTAGTCCTTCTTATTGGAATCATAGGGTACTGTGTACTTCCTTCTGGAAGAAAAGGGTTTGAAGCTTTTTCCGTTTCCCCTGTAAAACTTGGAGAAAAATTCTACAAAAAGCAGCCTTGCTCCCTGTATCCCCGGTTCGAAGACAGCTATTGCCAGGTTGAATATCTGCCCGACAATAAGCACTATAACTGCCACAACTGCAAATACCGGAGACTTGGCCATCCCCTTTTCGAATATCAGGTCTATGACGGATGCAAGGATCACGGAAGCAAGCAGTATGCCTATAATCCTCAGGTATGACAGAACGTGGCTGATTATGGACGGTATTTCCATCAACCCCTGGGTTTTTTCGGTTGCTGCAATCATTACAATGCCGGCGATCAGCAACGCGATGGCGACCGTTGACTCGCTCAGCGGGTTCGAGAGGCTGAGGCTGCGGTATATCATCAGCAACCCAATCAGCGTGATTCCCCAGGCCAGGAAAAGCCATCCAATTTTCCCGATGGCCCCCTTATTGTGGCCGTGCGCGTGCTCATTTATAATGCCCAGTATGAGGCCGAAGGAGACCATAGCTATGCCTACAAAGCCCGAAAACAAGAGGAGCTTCCCTATATTCTTTATGGGGTTGTATAACGTGAATGGCAGGATTTGGAATCCGAAGAATGCGTTGAAAACGATACCAGCAGCTATGGCTACTATGGAACCCGGAATCAGGGCGCGGGCCACCACCTTGAGGGACCCCGGCTTCATGATCATCAGAACGAACCCGGAAAGGGCGTGTGGTATCCTGCTCTTGGTAACCGGGTGATCCAGGCGGTGAATGATCCAGAGGGACATTAGCAGTATGATTATACCGTAACCCCAGTCTCCGACCATCAGCCCGAAAAAGAAAGGAAAAATAATTGCGAATATTACAGTTGGATCATATTCGGTCCCCTGCGGGAGGGAATAGAACTTAATGAAGAACTCAAACAGCCTTGTATGTTTCGGGTTATTCAGCAGAGTCGGTGGCTCTTCCTTTGTTTCCACATGGGACAGGATGTACATACCTTCAGAAACCCTGTTCACGGTACCGTCCAGTTCATCCAGCCTTGAGGCCGGAACCCATCCCTCTATGGCAAATACATCCCTGTTTTCCAGCAGGTGGTTTGCAAGGTCCGCTTTCCTTGATTCAATTTCAAGCGCTTCCCTGAGCTGCAGTATGATCTGGTAATATTTTTCAGAAAGTTCCTTCAGTGAATGGTTTATCTCTTCCATGGAGACAAGTTTCTCCTTCATCTTCTCATTTAGTATGCGGTAGTACTCCACCGGTTTGCCTGAAACCTCAGGAATGTGTGAAAGATGAATGGAAAGTTCGTTTGCTGCCTTGGCAAGTTCCTGTACAGAATGGGGCGGCACTGAAATGATGCGGTACCCATCGCTTACCGTAACTATTATGCTTCCCGGAATTTTCCCTGATATGGCTCCTGCCTGTTCGTCGCCCATTTCTGATGCGAGGTAGGACTGTATCACCGGATTGTTGAATATGGACATGTCGTAGTCAAGATCCCTGATGACCTCAACAACAGACATGCGGTTCTCTATATCCCTGAGGTCTGCCTTGACAGCCTCCTCGGAATTCTTCAGCATCCTGATTTCATCGTCGATCCTTATTTCCTTTGCCTTTGCTATCATCTCGGTTGTGGAAGAGAAACTTGCCTTTCCTGCAGGTTGGATAAAGGGAAGAGCGGCTTCGAACCCTCTCATTCTTTGAAGCTGGTCGCTTACCTCACTGCCGGTGCTGTCCTGTGACGACGCTGACAGATAAGCTGAAAAATCCTGGCTCACCGGCTCCATCTGCATTGCCTCTGCATTGTGAAGTGCAGAAATTATCTGCTTTTTCCTGCTGTTAGCAGCCAATATGCGTACTCTGACCATGCGCTCCGGTTTCAGGACCATATCCTTATCCTTCCAGATATTTCATTATCTCTTCGATGAGCACCTTTTTTATCGATTCATTTGTAAGTTCCAGCTTCATTGAATTCGCTTTCTTCCCTGCTTCATCCAGTATAAGCTTTGCTTTTTCACTGGAATCCGCTTCTGAACTTTGCATTGCTTCGTTGTACAGTTTCTGGAGTTCCTCTGTTTTGTGCTTGATCTCCTCCTCCAGTTTTGAACGCAACTCAGCCAGCTGTCTCTCCTGTTCTGCTGCCAGTTTCTGGATATCGCTTTCCGCGCTGTCTTCCGTCTCTTTTATCTCTTTCAGGTATTCCAGATCATTATTCAACGCCAGTCATCTCCATCAGTTCACCACAAGAAGCCACACTATAGCAACAGAGGCAAGACCACCGGCAAGAGTGATTGCCCTTATGCCAGCCCTGACGCGCCTGAACCTTCTGAGGGCATCCCTTGACTCATCGGTTATCGAACCGTAGTCCGGTTTCCTGATGAACTTCTCGTAGGTCTTCATTGTGTGTTCCCTTCCGAATTCTCCATTTTCTTCTTGATTATCTTCAATGTAGTGAAAGTATCCCTCTCTATCTCACTTAGCCTCATCTTTATGTATTTAGCCGACTCCTTTAGCCCCGGTATCAGGATGTTCTCAATGGCATTGGATCTCCTCTTGGTCTTGTCTATCTCATAGAGGAGTTTCCTCATCGAGTTTTCCTTTTCTGCAATTTCTATTATGAGCCTGAATATCTTCTCAAACCTTGTTATTGAATCATTTATTGCCGTAGGTACGGCGACAGCCCTGTACCTGTCCGTGAGGACACTCTTGGAATAATTAATGCCAACTTCCGGCACCTTGACTCCCATCACATTCTTGGTTGATATGTTTACAGTAGAATCTGCAGACATATTCGCGACACGTTCAACATTCATTGTGCCGTCTAGTATTTCGGCAATCTTGAACGAATCTATGGCATCCTCAACGTCCTTCCGCAGGTTCTCCCTCATGCCTCTTATCTCGCGCGCAATGGTGAAGAATTCCATGACAAGCGCTGATCTTTTCATCTTCAGGAGGTCGAGCCCTCTGGCTGCAAGCTTGATTCTCCGGTTCGTCTTTATCAGTTCAATCCTTGTCGGCCTTACATCAAGAGACTGCATCTTTCTCCTCTTGCCACTTTCCGTACTTGGTCAGGTATTCCTTCTTCAGTCTTTTCATATCTGAAACAGGTAGCTGCGAGAGTATTTCCCAGCCAAGGTCAAGTGTTCCTTCTATGCTCCGGTCTTCCATTCTCCCCTGGTTTACGAATTTCCTTTCAAATTCGTCCGCGAACTTAAGATATAACTTGTCGCTGGTTCCAAGGGCCTCCTCCCCGACTATGGCGCTTAGCGATCTCAGATCCTTTCCGTTGGCATATGCCGAGTAAAGCTGGTCTGCGACACCGCGATGATCTTCCCTGGTCCTGCCCTTTCCTATTCCCTGGTTCATCAGCCTGGAGAGTGACGGAAGAACGTCTATTGGGGGATAAACCCCCTTTCTCTGGAGGTCCCTGGACAGAACTATCTGTCCCTCTGTAATGTAGCCTGTCAGGTCAGGGATTGGGTTTGTTATGTCATCTCCGGGCATTGTCAGGATCGGTATCTGTGTGATCGATCCGTTCTTGGACCGTATTTTGCCGGCTCTTTCGTATATGGTGCTCAGGTCAGTATACATGTATCCAGGGAAACCACGCCTTCCGGGCACTTCCTCCCTGGCAGATGATATTTCCCTGAGCGCTTCGCAGTAATTCGTCATATCGGAAAGTATGACCAGTATGTGCATGCCTTTCTCATAGGCAAGGTATTCAGCAGTTGAAAGCGCCATTCTTGGAAGTATGATCCTCTCCATGGATGGATCGGATGACAGGTTCATGAACAGCACAGATCTGGAGATTGCGCCTGTGCTCCTGAACTCGTTAACAAAGAAGTTTGCTTCCTCGCTTGTAATTCCCATCGCACCAAATATCACGGCAAAGTTCTCGTCCTTTCCAAGAACCTTTGCCTGTCTCGCTATCTGTGCCGCTATGAGATTGTGCGGCAGCCCTGAGCCAGAAAAAATCGGGAGTTTCTGTCCCCTGACCAGAGTGTTCATTCCGTCTATGGTCGAGATTCCCGTCTCAATAAATTCAGACGGCTCTTCCCTGGATACGGGGTTTATGGCATTTCCCACTATCTCAATTCTCTCCTTGCTTAGGATCGGGGGTCCCTGGTCGATTGGCTGAGCCAGCCCGTTGAATATCCTTCCCAGCATGTCATCAGAAACTGAAACGGTTGCGGTCCTTCCCAGAAATTTCACGCTTGTCCTCTTTACGTCAAGTCCCGCGGTCTGGCCGAATATCTGCACTATTGCTAGCCCGGATCGTGTGTCAAGCACCTGCCCCGTCCTGGTTTCGCCGTTTGGCATGGTTATCTCTACCAGCTCGTTGTAGGCTGCATTGGGAACCTGTTCAACGAAAAGTAGCGGACCGCTGATCTCTGATATTGATTTATAGTTAAGTTCCGGCATTTCAGCGCCCTCCCTTGAGCCCTGTTATCTGCTGCTCCATCTCTGCCATCAACCCCTCGTGGTAATTCCTGAAATCATCTTCCCTGACCTCTTTCATCCTTGATATTTTTTCCCTGGAAGCTATGCCCTGAAGCATTGACATTGTTACCCCCCTGTCAAGTGCATCGCTCTGCAACTTTCCCATCCTTATAATTGAACTGAGCATCATGAACTGCTTGTCAAGGGAGCAGTAGGTGTCGATGTCGTCAAACGCGCTCTGCTGAAGGAAATCCTCCCTTATCATCTTCGCGATGTCAAGGACAGATTTTTCCTTCTCCGGCAGGGCGTCATAACCAACCAGTTGCACGACCTCCTGCAACTCGGCCTCCTTCTGCAGTATTCCCATGGTTGAGGAATATATGTTCTCCCATTCCCCGGAAACGTTAGCATTATACCACTGGGCAAGATCTCTCTGATACAGGGAATAACTGTTCAGCCAGTTTATGGACGGGAAATGCCTTCTTGATGCGAGTGAAGCATCAAGTGCCCAGAAAACCCTTGTGACTCTCAAGGTGTTCTGCGAAACCGGTTCTGATGTGTCACCGCCGGGCGGTGAAACGGCACCGACTATGGTAATGGAACCCCGTCTTGTGGAACTGGATATAACTTCGGCATTGCCTGATCTTTCATAAAATTCAGAGAGTCGCCTGCCGAGATATGCGGGATAACCCTCTTCTCCGGGCATTTCCTCCAGTCTTCCAGATATCTCCCTCAGGGCTTCAGCCCATCTTGAAGTGCTGTCTGCCATAAGTGCCACATCGTATCCCATGTCCCTGTAGTATTCTGCTATGGTTATGCCTGTGTATATGCTGGCCTCCCTGGCTGCCACCGGCATGTTGGAGGTATTGGCAATGAGCACAGTCCTCTGCATCAGAGGTTTCCCGCTCTTCGGGTCCTGCAGTTCCGGGAAGGTTGTGAGAATCTCTGTCATCTCATTTCCCCTCTCACCGCAGCCCACATAAACAACTATGTCACTGTCGGCCCATTTCGATAGCTGGTGCTGTACAACTGTCTTCCCCGATCCAAATGGTCCCGGAACGGCGACTGTGCCACCCTTTGCCACTGGAAACAGAGAGTCTATGACTCTCTGGCCGGTTATAAGTGGGACGTCTGGAGGCAATTTTCGGCGAACTGACCTTGATACCCTCACCGGCCAGTCCTGGGAAAGGCGAATCTCTGTCTTCCCGCCCTCAGATTCGATCACAGCTATGGTCTGGTTGACGTTGAATTTTCCCGATTTTATTCCGGCTAGCTTGCCTGCCACGCCAAATGGAACCATTATGCTGTGCCTGATCAGATCGGTTTCCTGCACATACCCTATGAAATCACCCTCGGAAACCCTGGAACCGTTCTCTGAAGTTGCAATAAAATCCCACAGTTTTTTCTCATCTATCGCTGGGGCAGTAAGGCCCCTCGCAATGAAGTCACCGCTTTCCTGCCTCAGCAGGTTCAGGGGTCTCTGTATGCCATCGTAAATCGACGTGAGAAGGCCGGGGCCAAGCCTGACGGAGAGCGGCTTTTCTGTGTTCTCAACGGCTTCATCCGGTCTGATTCCGCTTGTGTCCTCATAAACCTGGATTGTAGACCGGTTGCCTCTTATCCTGATGATCTCTCCTACCAGCCCCATTTTTCCAACCCTGACCACATCGTACATCTTAGCGTTTTTTACGTCCTCAGCAATGACAACAGGGCCCGAAACCCTGACGATCCTGCCTGTATTGTTATCCATTTATATCAACTCCCAAAACCCTTTTTGCAAGGGCTTCAACTGATTCCTCCCTCGCCTGTCCCGGAACGGGAATGAAAACCACAAGCGGTTTCGTTGTAGTCTCTATGTAGTCGAGGGTCTTTCTGTCCATGTACTGTTTCAATCTCTCGGAAACCATTATCAGCGAATACTTTCCGGATCCGAGTAGTTCAAGGAACTTATTGGATCCCTCCATTCCCTGGCCAATGAATGAATTGTCAAGGCCGATGAGCCTGAATCCAAGCGCTACTTCCCTCTCTCCAATGACAGCGATACTCCCCGGTTCTCCCTTAAGCGCATTAATGTTCATCGTGATCATCCCACCGTCATGATTTCCCTTATCCTGTCTGTCTTAAGTGAATATGCCTTGCCCATTACAATGGCCCTGAGGTTCTCTCTCTCCTTTTCCGCAGAAAAGATAAATGAGAATATGGATCCCAGTGACATTGCCTGCATCCTCAGTACAGGCATGTATTTCCTGTAGTTAACCTTCTTCAGGAACGTGTCGAAGCTGTTCAGGGATTCATTATCCCGGTATGCAGCAAGGGGTTCATCGAGGTCATAGAATGGCTTCATCTTCGCTGCCATCTCATCCACTGAGGCGCTGTCGAAGAATTCACTAAATTTATCGGGGGGTATAAAACCACCATTTATGATGTCTGATTTCACTATGTCAAATTTTATATCAAGCACTCTGGCCTTCAGCGCTAGCATGATGTTCCTTCTGTCAATCTCTCCTGCAAAGTACCTGAATAGCGGACCTTCATCACCATTTACAAATTTCATCTGTGCAAAGAGCCGGGAATAATAGTAGTCATCCAGTGCTGAAAACAGGGGAGAAACCTCTCCGCTCCCTTCATTATCTCCGATGAATTGCAGCAGGTACGTCCCGTATCCAAACTTCACCAGATAATTGATTATTTCCCTTACTGTCCCGAGGGACATTATATTCAGAAAATCCTCGTGTGTAAGGTTCCCGCTGAACAGTCCCAGAGGGATGTCCCTGAAGCTCATGAGGAATGTTTCATTTTCCTTCAGTTTATAATCGAGCATTTTGCTGGAAATGACAGACTTTATATTTTCAATATCCCATTTGGAGAAATAGGCTTTTAGAAGCTCTATTGCCATTGGGGGTGGAGTGGACAACGCCAATCTGTTTTTTTTTAGCATGTGCCTGTTGATGGCCATTTCAAGGAGATCAGGATTCCTGTAGGATGATGAAAGAGCATCAATATCCTCCTTATAGCTGGTTGAGGAAAGTGCCTGTGTAAGATCGTCAAGGTTTTCCATCTCGAGTGCTTTAAAATAAAAGTCCTGTGGGAGGAAATCAACCATGTTGACCTTGACTTTTCCATAACTTCCTGAATATCCAGAATTAATGAAAATCACCTTATCCGGCTATATATTTCCTGCATCAGGTTTTCCCTGATATCTTTGAGCAGTGCTGTCATCGTTAAATTCAGTTCTACCTTACCGTCGCCGCTTCTGGCGATAATGCCGCCAACTCCGTCCAGTTCGCTCTCTAAAATTTTTATACTTTCTGCGCCCCTTATTCCTGAAGCATCCTCGTGTCTCACGAGAATCGTGCAGTTATCCCCGAACACCCTTCTGGCATCCTTGACCATTTGATTCAGGATGTCGTTATATTCAGGAGATCTCCTGAGTTCCTTCAGCTCTTCCATCATCATGGCGAGCCCTTTGTTCAGAAGTTCCCCGATCCTTGAGTTCACGATCTGCCTTGCCTCAAGCGTTGCGCCATCGACAGTTTTTTTAACAAGCGCCCTGGTATCATCGTCGATCTTCTTTTTATATGCCAGATCGAGCTCGGATTTCTGTTTCTCCGCCCTTGAATTGAATGCCGCCAGTTCTGCCCTGAATTTAGCCTTAAGGCTCTCGATCTCTGAATCCCTGCGCGCGATTATGCTTTCCCTGATCTGATCAATAGGCATATGTATCGTCTAGAGGATGCCCAGAAGCAGTATTATTCCAAAAGCTACCCCTATGATCCACAATGTTTCCGGAATGATAAAGAAGAAAAGAACCTGTCCGAACTTCTCAGGCTTTTCCGCAATAATTCCCATTCCGGCAGCTCCAATTCCCTGCTGAGCCATCCCTGTTCCTATAAGGCCGCCGGCTATGGAGATCGAAGCCGCTATTGCCAGATACGCATCAATTGTCGTTAATACCATGGATATACCGTAGGATCATAGGTGAAGGTTATTTAAAACTGATTGTGGACGTAATTTCAGAAATACAATATTATCCGATATGCGTGGAGCAGGTGGCGATTTTCGTAATCAATACCGGTTGTTTCAGTTCAATCCTTTCGTTACAGCCCTGTAGCTGACTATCTTGCTTATGCCCTTTGGATCATCGATGTGTATAGTTATTCTGGGACCTCTACCGTCGAGAATAGAATTGATGGTTTCCATGATCTCGCTGAATCTTTCTTCATCGTCTGCACTGTCAGATATGAATATCATCTGGTCCCTGATGGCCATCAGCAGGCCCTCAACAGTTGTTATATCTCCGTTTGATGCCGTGCCGGGCTCAATCTCAACACCTATTTCCGGTATCGATACCTTGGCTCCAGGTGATCTGTACACCACAACATTCAGGTCATTTCCGTCCAGTATTTCCAGTGAGGTCTCTATGGGGGCGAGCCCTTCAGTTCTCTGTATGGACGTATTCTTGTAGAAGCAGTTCTTGCACATCTGGGTCTGTATAAGTATTTCACCTTCATACGGAATTTCTGTTGCGTAGAATATGAGGAACAGGTTTGCCCCGCATACTGGGCAGGGCATGTCGGTCTCTATTTCCCTGGGCGGTTCCTGTTCATCCATATCATTCACCATAGGCAGTGAACCATGACTTCAGCGGCTCTGTTACAAAATATCTGGCTTTTCTGAGTGAATCAACATTTTCTGAGGAAGTCAGGAACATTGTCATCTTCATGTCCCTGATTATTTCTTCAACCTGGATTCTAAGTGCATCGAAGGATTTATCCGCACTGCCCAGGAAATTTCTGGCAAATCCCCCCATGGTCGCGCCTATCATTATCGACTTGGCTAGGTCCAGTCCGTTTCTCAGGCCACCGCTGCCAATCACGGGCAGACCGACATCGCAGTACCTGATTGATGCAGGCGACGGTATTCCCCAGTTCCAGAATGTCTTGCCCGAATGCATCTTTTCAGAATCGCTGGCCTTCACAGCCCGGTAGTATTCAATCGCAGCAAATGATGTCCCTCCTAGCCCGCCCACGTCAATTGCCCTGACTCCCGCGTCCTTAAGTTCCAGTGCAGCTTCGCGTGAAAACCCGTTGCCTGTTTCCTTTGCTATTACCGGGTAGCTTGACGCTATGTCTTTCAGCCTCTTCATTACGCCTCTGGCGTTCCTGTCCCCCTCGGGCTGGACCATCTCCTGGAGAAAATTGAAGTGTATGATGAGGAAGTCAGCGTCTATCAGGCTGAAGCAATATTCGATGTCGGAGTCTGTGAATGCGGGCTTTTTCTGTCCTATAAGCTGTGGTGCCCCTATATTGGCTATTTTGAACGGAATATTGTATCCGTTTATGACAGAATATGTGCCTGCAAGTTCTTTCTTCTCCACCGCGGCACGCATGCTTCCGACACCCATCCCAACGCCGAAGTGCTCCGCGGCAGCTGCAAGATTTCCATTTATCCTCTTCGCGAGGTCAGTTCCGCCTGTCATGGACGAAATCAGGAAAGGAAACTTCGATGATCTTCCAAGAAAGTCCACGCTTGTGTCTATCCGATCAAAATCAACCTCCGGGATTGCCTGGTGAATTATCTTTATGTCATCCCAGTAATTGTATTCTGAAGAAACGGCTTCTTTCTCGGCAATCCTAATATGTTCCTCCTTGCGGTTTTCTATCATTTGATCACTGTCCCTATCAGGTCTGGAGAATCTAGCATTCGCAATCTCTCCGGCTTTAATCCGTTTATAAGATAAACAGATTTTGCATATCTCCTGACCTTCTTCATGATTTCCAGCTTTCTTCCTATCCCGCCCGTTACGTCTATGGCCGATGGCTGGAAGGTGGCATCATCGTCAAGTCTGGAGAGAAGCCTTGCATCACTGTATAATTTTGGATTCCTGTTGAATATACCGTCAACATCGCTCAGGAAAATTACCCTATCAGGCGTGAATATTCTTGCCAAGTCGTAAACCAGGGTGTCTCCAGAGTATATGCCGTACTCCGTATCGCTCTTCACGTAAACATCTCCGAAGGTCACCGGCATGAATCCTCTCTCAAAGTACTTCCTGAATACGGAATATGATCTGGTCCTACCGAATATGAAGCCGGCAGGGGGGAGGGAGATGAATCTGTAATCATGTGAGAACAGGATTTCAGACACTTCTGCGTTAAGACTGAGCATATCACAATGTATTAGGGAAAAACCCTTGGTGCTCCTTTCACTGACGGGTCCGGGAATGCCGTACTCCCTTGCCTTGATGTGCCCGTACGACCCTCCACCGTGGACCAGTACCAGGTTGTCTCCCAGGGAAGATAGCATGGAGACAGCCCTCTCAGTGGCTTGCTTCATGAACCGGTGGTATTCAGTCTTGTCGGTTATGATCGATCCTCCAAGTTTAACTATGGTAGTCATGCAGATGTTACAGTCAGAAGCGATATCAATTACTTAAATACAGAGTTCAGTTTCCCGACTTTCCGCTGTTCTGTCTTATGGCATTGAGGGCGTTTATTGCTTCGACCGCATGATTCCTTGCATTCATCTGGGAGTTATAGACGTGCCTTATAATCCCGCCTTCATCGATAACAAAGGTTATTCTTGGAGGCAGTATTGCGCCGGTTGCACCATACAGCTTCCTGACCGCTTTGTTGGGATCGGATAAGAGCGTGAAGGGCAGGTTTCTCTTCTCCTTGAATCTTTTATGTGATTCCAGGGAATCAGAACTGACTCCGTATACGGTCGCGCCAAGTCCCTTTATATCGTCCCACCTGTCCCTGAAGGTGCATGCCTCTGCCGTGCAGCCCGGCGTCTCATCCTTCGGGTAAAAATATAGCACAACTGGCCCATTCTTCAGTGCACCTGAAAGAGTGACCGAAGATCCGGAGTCTGACATTGCAGTGAAATCTGGCGCTTTTTCCCCAACCTTTAGAGCCATGCCATGTCCATGGGATTATACATTTTAATCCTTGCGTAGCGTTCAGGGAAATTAAGGTTGAAAGCGGGAAGGTTACAGGGTTTCTGTCTGTTCATCGCATGATCCGGGCAAACAGTAACATGGACCTGTACCCTCCATCAACCCGGAAAGAGTCCCGTTCGAAACCTTCTATGCTGAAACCGTTCCTGAGTAGTACTTTCATCGACGCCGGGTTGTTTTCCAGCACCTTTGTGTACAGCCGCCCGATGCTAAGGGTTTTCCGGGAAAACTCGCACACTAGCTTCAGCGCTCCTGAAGCCACACCCTTTGACCTGAACTCCCTACCGACCCAGTATCCGACGTGTGCCTTGCTGTCGTAATAATCAATGTCCTTCAGCCCGATTACTCCGGCGGGCCTTTCGTTGAGGAATATTATGAAGTCTACTGCAAACTCGCGTTTCTCTTCTTCCCTGTTCATGCTGAAGAAATAAAGTGCGTCCTCTGTTGTGTAAGGATGTGGAAATCCATGACCTCCAATGAATTCCGCTATGGTTGAGTCGTTAGCGAGCCGGGCGATCTCAGTGGCATATTTACCGTCAAGATCATTGGAGATTGAAATCTGCCCCTCTTTCATTTCATAATGGTGCATGCCATCGGAAATATTCCGGATCAATTAAGCTTTCCGTGCAGCACTGAGCACGCTGTGAATGATATTGCCTGGCAGTGCGCACGTCAATGATTATAACCAGTGAAATGATACTATGCAATGCCAGAGAAATACCTGGAAACAAAAATCAGGCACGAGTCACAATCTGTATGGATCCTTATAAACAGGCCAGAAAAACTCAACACGATTACGGTCAGGATTGCCGATGAGATCATTATGGCACTTGACGAATGCAGCCAGGACAGGGAAGTTAGGGCCGTTGTGCTTTCCGGAGTGGGCGAAAATTTTTCTGCGGGAGCCGACATCAACCAGTTCAATGGAATCAGCACGGATGCTGCAATAGCTTTTCACAGGAAGCTGAACGATCTTGTATTAAAACTTCGGTCTTTTCCGAAGCCGGTGATAGCTCTGCTTCACGGATACGCACTTGGGGGTGGCCTTGAAATCTCGGAATCCGCAGACTTCAGGATCGCGACTGAAACATGTACCCTTGGACAGCCTGAGGTTGACATAGGGATAAATGCAGGAGCCGGAGGAAACGTGGTACTTCCTCGGCTGATAGGATACGGAAAGGCAATGTACCTGGCACTGACCGGGTCAAAAATCACCGCTGCCAAGGCCTTGGAGATGGGCCTAGTTGATGCGGTCGTACCGGACAGTTCAGCGGAAAGCTTTGTGAGGGAGCTTATTGGAAAGATATCCGAAAAGCCCTATGATACTGTCAGCACAATAAAAGACGTGATGGTTAGCAGCATGAATTCAGGAGTTCCTGCAGGCCTTGAATACGAAGCTACTGCATTTGGCCGTCTGCTTTCGACGGAGGAGACCCGGAAGAGAATATCCGGCTTTATCAGCAAGCACAGCCATGATAGTCGAGCCCCCAGGCATCAATGAGGCGAAAATATATTTGGTGCAGGTTAGATCACGATTTTCTGTTTTTGAGACGATGCTCGCGAGCGCCCCCTTTGAGAGTTTTCACTGGGGCTTCCTCCTAGGTTCACATAGATAGGGATAAAAAAGGTTCATCACACATTTGTGTGGGTTGTTCCACGAAAGTCTAGG
>JAJYUG010000083.1 GCA_021792655.1 Thermoplasmata archaeon
CGGCCTATCGATCATAAGGTGCGTCTCCAGGGGAACATGGGAACAGTGTTTTACCGCTTTCACGAAATCAGGTCCCATGGTAAGGTTCGGCACAAAGTGCCCATCCATCACGTCCAGGTGAAAGGAATAAGCTCCGGCATCCTCGCATCGACCTATCTCACCCTGAAGATCATACAGCTTTGCCGATATTATTGAAGGGGATACCAACATATTTTGGTCATGGCGATAAAACATTAAGCTTTTGCATAAGCCGCCAGAGACAATCTTTATACTTACTGACAATTATTACCCGATATGAAGGAAAAGATATGTGACGTGGCTGGCTGTGATAAGGAGAGTTTTCAGACGGTAGAAGCAGATCTGGCGTCCAAGGTGTTTGAACTCAAAGAGAAAAAAACGAAGGTACACCTGTGCAAGGATCACTACAAAGAATACAAGAGAAACACGAAAAAGGAGAGGGAGATCAAGAGAATGGACTGGGTCTGAGCCCCGTATGATGAGGGAACCTCCCGGGGTATCTATCGTTATCACCGTTTACAACAACGCGAGTTCAATCTCTGAACTGCTTGATAGCCTCCTCTTGCAGGAGGGGCCGAAAGAGATCGTTGTTGTGGATTCCATGAGCACAGACGGCACCTCTGACATACTGGCGAGATATGCTGGTGAAAATAGGGAAATCAGTTATTTCAGGGTCAGGTGCAGCCGCGGCGGTGGAAGAAACATAGGCGTCGGCAGGGCCCGATACGACTTTGTCGCGTTCACTGATGGTGATGCCATAGCCGATCCTGAGTGGATAAAATCCATGCGAAAATTCATATCCCTTGGTTATGAAATGATAATCGGGAGAGTTCTACAGGTGGGAAATGAAAGTTTCAGAACGTTAAACAGGGTAGAGCTCATATACGATGGCTATGAGGTAACAGCGCCATCCGCAAATCTTGGATACAGTAAGGATCTATTTGTTAAACTGGGTGGTTTTGACGAGTCGTTTGTCACCGCTGAAGACATAGATCTCAACATCAGGTGCGTCAAATCCGGTGCCAGAATTGCTGTCTGCGATCAGTGCATAGTAATGAACCGCACCCGTGATACACTGCACGGTGTGATAAAACAGGCTTTCTGGAATGGATATGGCAGAAAACAGCTTGCGTGGAAACATCCGGATTCGTGGTCACATCTCAACACCGGGAAAGTTATTGGGAAGAATATGACCCCTCTTTATTTGGTTCGTTCTGTATCTGCAGCTTTTGGCTACCTAAGCTGCATCCTTTTTGGGAAAAGGCCGACACATAATTGGAAAAAATTTTAATTCGAGTGTGGACTATTGAAATGATGGACGGAGTGAAAGAGAATTACTGGGAGAATAAACTGTCCGAATTCAGGGAAGCCTCGGGAAAGAAGGGGGATCGGAACGTAAAATGGCGAAAAGATGTGCTGGAACCCTGGAATTCCAAAACAAAGTATGAAGATAGGGAATACAGCAACTCGTCCAACATAAAGATAGACGAACTCTATACCAGTCAAGATCTGAGGAAGAATTTTGAGGATAAATATCTGGGCCTCCCCGGATCTTATCCGTTCACGCGGGGAATATATCCGAATATGTACAGGGGAAAACTCTGGACCATGAGAATGTTTTCCGGGTTTGGGACGCCGGAGGACACAAACAGGAGGTTGAAATATCTCATAGAACACGGAGAGTCGGGCCTCAGCATAGCTTTTGACATGCCCACACTTTATGGATACGACTGCGACAACAAGAGGGCAGATGGAGAAGTTGGAAGATGTGGCGTGAACGTGTCTTCCCTGAGAGACATGGAGGATATTCTTTCGGGAATTGACCTTGGAGAGGTGAGCACATCCATGACCATTAATGCTCCAGCTGCTGTCCTGACCGCTATGTACATCGCTGTAGCAAAGAAGCAGGGAGTCCCGCTTGACAAGATTTCTGGAACGGTACAGGCCGACATATTAAAGGAATATATAGCCCAGAAGGAATGGATGTATCCGCCAGAGGCTCATTTGAGGCTTATAAGAGACATGATGGTCTACTGCACGAAGAATGTGCCAAAATGGAACTATATCAGCATCTCCGGGTACCATATCAGGGAAGCTGGATCAAGTGCGGCCCAGGAACTCGCATTCACGCTTGCAGACGGGTTTCACTATGTCGACATGGGAATAGATGCCGGTCTGGATCCTGCAGAATTTGCCCCGAGACTCTCCTTTTTCTTCAATTCCTCCATTAATTTCTTTGAGGAGATAGCCAAATTGAGGGCTGCAAGAAGAATATGGGCAACAGTACTCAGGGAGAAATACGGAGTCCGCAATGAGAGAAGCCTCTATCTCAGGTTCCATACCCAGACATCCGGTTATACCCTGACCTGGCAGCAACCACTGAATAATATTGTCAGGACAACGATAGAAGCAATGGCTGCTGTGCTTGGCGGAACACAAAGCCTTCACACAAACTCGTATGATGAGGCCTGGGCATTACCTTCAGAGCAGGCTGTCAAGGTTGCTCTCAGGACACAGCAGATCATAGCTGAGGAAACCGGGATACCGGATACCATAGATCCACTGGGAGGATCATTTTATGTGGAATGGCTTACCGACAGAATGGAGGAGGAAGCCTTCAAGTATTTCAGTGAAATAGAAAAAATGGGTGGAATACTACAGGCAGTCAAAAATGGCTATATCCAGAAGGAAATAGCTGCAACATCATATCGCAGGCAGATAAGAATTGAACAGGGAAAGGAAGTAATGGTCGGGGTAAACAAATATGTTGAGAGCAATGAAAAACCTATAAACATATTGAGAATCAGCAGGAGAGCCCAGAAGTCCCAGGTGTCCAAACTGCTTTCTGTGAAGCAGGAGAGGGATGAGAAAAAGGTAATGGAAGCACTTTCTGAGCTGGAGCACGCTCTGCGAAACCCAGAAGAAAACTCAATGCCATACATAATAAGTGCAGTAGAATCATACGCTACTCTGGAAGAGATATCTAATGTCGGGAGGAATGTATTTGGTGGATGGAAAGAACCTATCCTTGTTTAAGGACAAGCCA
>JAJYUG010000034.1 GCA_021792655.1 Thermoplasmata archaeon
GTATGCAACATGGAGAACCTCGATCCCATGGGTGTGCACACCGGTGAAAGCATAGTTGTGACGCCATCCCAGACGCTGAGTGATGCAGAATACCATATGCTGCGGCGAGCGGCAATAAAAGTGATCTCCTCAATTGGCATAGTAGGTGCATGCAACATCCAGTTCGCCCTTGACCCGGAGAGTGAAAAGTACTTCATTGTCGAGGTCAACCCGCGTACTTCCAGATCATCGGCTCTGGCCTCAAAAGCCAGTGGATACCCCATTGCAAGAATCGCATCGAAGATCGCTGTTGGATACAATCTTGATGAAATACGCAACCCGATCACAAAAAACACGTTCGCTGCCTTTGAGCCCTCCCTTGATTATGTTACGGTAAAGATCCCCAGATGGCCGTTTGACAAATTTCACGTTGCAAGGACGCTTGGAGTGCAGATGAAGTCCATCGGTGAGGTAATGGGCATCGGAAGAACATTTGAGGAAGCCACAATGAAGGCTATTTCATCGCTTGATAATGAGATGTCCGAGAAAATCCGGATGTACGAATCAGACGATCGGATATGGGATTACATATCCATCCCGAGTGATCTCCGGATATATGCCATATTTGAGGCGCTTTTCAGGAACTTTGACATAGGGCTGATCGCAAGTAAAAGCGGATATGATCCATACTTCATCTGGAAATTCAAGAACATTGTGGATATTCTGGCTGGTCTTGAGGTGGGAACTATCCCAGAAAATCTTCTCTCCTTCAAGGAGCTGGGCATATCTGACACCATTATTTCTTCATTTACAAAGGTTTCTGCAGTTGAAATGTTCAGGTATAGGCTCGAACACAATATTTTTCCACAGTACAAGTCCATAGATACATGCTCCGGGGAATTCGTAGCCATAACTCCGTATATGTATTCAACCTATGACCGCGAAGATGAGAGAAACACCTCCAGGGCTGGTACAAGGATCATGATCATAGGATCTGGACCTAACCGGATATCGCAGGGACTTGAATTTGACTATGGAGCGGTGAAGGCAATAAAGAAACTCCGCAATGACGGATACACCACAATAATGGTCAATTCAAACCCGGAAACAGTCTCAACAGATTTTGATATTTCAGACATGCTCTATTTTGAGCCTCTCACGCTGGAGCACATTTCCAACATCGTTCATGCGGAAAAGCCGCTTGGAATAATAATCCAGTTTTCCGGGCAGACAGGACAGAACATGGCAATGGGCCTGTCGGAAATTTTTGGGCCAGAAATAATTCTCGGGACTAGCCCTATGGACATATCACATGCCGAAGACAGGACATACTTCGCTGAAGTCCTGAAGCAGCTTGGAATAAGGCAGCCGGAATTCACCACTGTGTCAAATCTGCAGGAAGTGTCCGAGAAGCTGTGGAAAATCAACCTTCCTGTCATTTTGCGGTCAAGCTTTATCATAGGCGGCAGGGCTATGGACATAATCGGTGACCGTGAATCGCTGATGAAAAGATCGGAGGAACTCTTCAGGGAACGCCCCGGCTTTCCCATACTTGTGAGCAGGTACGTTGAGGACGCAGACGAGATTGACGTTGATTTTGTATCGGATGGGCGATCCTTTGCAATCTGTGGTGTGTGCATGCACATTGAGGAAGCAGGGACTCACTCCGGAGACGCCACTATGATCATGGGAAAATCCGTTGTGTCCCCTAACGTCATGGGTGAGATAGAGAGGATAGTCGGCCTGCTTGTGCCTGCCTTTAAACTCATCGGGCTGTCAAACCTCCAGCTTGCGTCGAATGAATCAGGCGTTTACGTAATAGAGCTAAATACAAGATCCAGCAGGTCAATCCCCTTTGTCTCGAAGGCGACGGGAGTAAATTGGGTCGGAATCGCCGTGGATACTATGCTGGGAAAGAAAATCGATCGGCGGGCAAATGCTGCAATGAAGTCCTATTTCATCAAGATACCCGTCTTTCCATTCAAGAGGTTTGAGGATCTGGATCCCCTCCTCTCCCCGGAGATGAAGTCGACCGGTGAGGGAATGGGAGCGGGGTTAACACCGGAGGAGGCTATAACCAAAGCCATGGCAATTTCCGGATCGCGTTTCAGGGAAGGGGGCTCAGTAATCATAAGTATCAACGATCGCGACAAGGTGTCAATCCCATACCTCAAGCCTTTTCTTGAGAAGTTCAAGGGACAGGTATATGCAACTGCGGGAACACACGATTCGCTTCTTGGTGCCGGGATTGAGAGCGTTGTCGTTTACAAGATAGACGACATCAGGGAGCCAAGGATCGACCAGATCATGTTCAAGAATCAGGTATCTCTGGTGGTTAACACGCCAAGTGAGGTAGCGGACCAGGTTAAGGACTCATTCCAGATAAGGAAAATTGCCATTTTCCGTAACATTCCTCTCATAACCAACATGCGCCTTGCAAGGTTTGTGTTCGCATCAATGGAGAAATCCGTTTCTCTCGATTACAGGGAAATAAGAGAATATTATTGATGTGAGTTCAACAGATTATTTTATGGCTTAGATATTGCAGCAAAGGTTAAACTATTGTCAAGTAATTACAGGCTGCCCTGATCGAAGGGGCAATTGGTGAAAACATGACAGAGAATTTAGACCCATTTGAAATTGCTGTGAAGCAACTGAACAGAGCAGCGAAAATAATGAATCTGGACAAGCAGGCTCTGGCCCTGCTTAGTGAACCACAGAGAATCCTGCAGGTCAGGATACCCGTGAGAATGGACGACGGATCGACCCAGGTGTTCACTGGTTTTAGGGTAAGATACAACAATGCAAGGGGCCCCACTAAGGGAGGTATACGATTTCACCCTCAGGAGACACTTTCAACTGTTAAAGCTCTATCTGCATGGATGACATGGAAGACCGCAGTCACTGACCTTCCGTATGGAGGATCAAAGGGCGGAGTTATATGCGATACAAAGAAACTGAGCACTGGAGAACTGGAAAGGCTGAGCAGGGGATACATCCGAGCCATAGCTGATTCCATCGGGCCTGAGATCGACGTTCCGGCACCGGATGTTTACACGACACCGCAGATAATGGCATGGATGATGGACGAATACGAGAATGTAGTAAGGCACTCTGCTCCTGGCGTAATCACAGGCAAGCCGCTTGACCTCGGAGGATCTCTCGGCAGAGGAGACGCAACCGCAAAGGGCGGAATGTACGTCCTGAGAGAGGGGGCCAGGAAGATAGGACTTGACATGAAGAAGGCCACTGTAGCAGTTCAAGGCTTCGGGAATGCAGGGCAGTTTGCCCACAAGCTTGTTACTGAGCACTTCCCCGGTTCCAAGGTCGTTGCGATATCGGACACAAAGGGTGGAATCTATTCTGAGAATGGCATAGATTATGAAAAATTACTTGAGCACAAGAAGAAGACGGGCACTGTGCAGGGATTCCCCGGATCCAAGAACATAACCAATGAGGATCTCCTGGAACTAAAGGTGGATGTCCTTATTCCTGCGGCAATCGAGAACCAGCTGACGGGAGCTAACGCTTCCAAGGTGAAGGCAAAGGTCATCCTTGAGCTTGCAAATGGACCTACTACACCGGACGCTGACGAGATATTCTTCAAGAACAAGGTTCTTGTTCTTCCAGACTTCCTGGCTAACTCTGGCGGAGTTACGGTTTCATACTTTGAATGGGTGCAGAACGTTGGCGGATACTACTGGACACAGGAAGAAGTATACGAGAAGCTGGACAAGAAAATGACTCAGGCAGCAAACGACGTGCTCGCCATGGCGGACAAATACAAGGTCGATCCAAGGATGGGTGCTTATATCATATCCGTCAAGAGAGTCGCAGATGCAATGAAGTCAAGGGGCTGGTACTGAACACCCCTTCTTTTTTTTTTAGATTATCAGAGAAACTGAAAGCACTGCCAGTGCAACGAGAACCGTAAGCCCTATATTATGGAATTTCATAGCAACAGCCAGGGCAACAGCAAGGGAGATAAATGTGACAAGGCCCAAGCTCTGGACGTTGTATACAAGCAATGCGGAGAATGCTGATATGGCAAAAAGGTCGAACGTTTTTTCAAGAGAGTTTCCAGATTTTAGCCTCTTGTAGAACAGCCACGGAATGATCCTCTGCAAAATACTGAGCAGTGCCAGGGCAGCCAGGAGGTATATTAGTACATAGCTCACTCCGACCACCGCTTTGCGATCTTCCCGGCAGTTAATCCGGTTATAACGCCGATCAATATGGGAACTATGAGGAAATAAGGTGCGAGACCAAGGAGACGCCCTGCAAGTGCAATCACTCCTGAGGTTATGGCAGTTACCAGCCCAAAACCGTTCCTGATCCTTGGCACCAGAAGGCCGAGGAACAATGCAGGGAGTGCGAGAAACAGTATGTTCAGGACAACTGAGGGAGCATAATATATTGCAATTATGCCAATTGCAGTTCCGGCAATCCAGTTAAAATAGGCATAGATTGAAAGTCCATGGAGATTTGGGAGGGAGAGAGACGGGTAGCTTACCGCAATCGCATAAACTTCGTCCGTGAGCAAGGGTCCGATGACAATGATGTCACGCAGCCTGATATCTCCCCTCAGTGTTTCTATATGCGCACCATAGAATGTATGTCTCAGGTTCAGCAGGAAAGCGGTGAGGATTATTGAGGCAGGATCAATGCCAGCTGCCCAGTAACCAAGAAAGGCGGACTGCACAGCCCCGGAGTAGACAAAAAGTGAAAGGGAAATCGTGTAAATTCCCGGAATGCGGAGGGCTGTAGAGATTGATCCGAATGCTATGCCTGAAGGTAAATACCCTGCAGAAATAACGAGGAGCGTATTCACGATTGTGCTTCTTCGCCCGCCTAAGTATGGCAATCAGGAGCATAGGAAACCATTTGCTATAATTTTTGTGTTTTTCTGGAAGATTTGCAGAAAGCATTCCTGCCATGATACGAACGATCAACGAGGGCAATTCCGCTTTATTTATCTACAAGCTTTCTATATTCCAGAACGCCCTGTGGGTCACAATGATGCGGAAGTAGTGTAGCGGTCATCACAGGGGCTTCCCAAGCCCTTAACCCGGGTTCAAATCCCGGCTTCCGCATAATTCAAACCGTTTTGTTTTGCAATACATAGATAGTGATTATATCCACAACCTTTGGCGGGATGGGAAGCGGTAACATTTAATAAGGTCTAGCTAATGATTGCTTGAGAAACATGGCACCATACAGCTTTAAGTGCAAGGACATTGGAATGGAATGTGGTTTTGAAACGAAGGCAAAGACAAAGGAAGACCTGATGCCAAAGATAGTTGAACACGCAAAATCGGCGCACAATATAACAGAGATTACTCCTGACCTGAAGACAAAGGTAGATGGAGCCATAAAGAAAACATTCTTCTAGACAGATTAAATCTTTTATCCCTTACTATTCTATATTTTATAGAAAAGTTTTCCATTCCTGTCGGTTTTAGAAAGGAGTCCTATAGTCTCAAGGTGCCTCAGGTGAGCAAGCGTTTCACCCAGTGCAAATATTCTCTCCATCCCGATCATATCTTCAAGAGTTCTGCCCCTATTCCAGCGGATGCGGCCTGAAATTTCGTATGGAGTAAGCCAGTTTGTGCACTGGGCATATATCTCTGATAATCTCAGTTTGTGGTGGGCGAGGATATCATCGATCCTGTATCCAAGGTTGTAGATATCCGCCCCGTGTCCTGAATACCCCGCTTCTATTCCTGTCTCCCTCAGTGCGATAAGGCTTTTCATATAAAGTCCAAGCATATCGGAATCCACATCATAATATGAAATGTTCGGGGTTATCTTCTCTATGACGTGATCGCCGGTGAAAGCGGTGTTCATTTCCTTGACGACATATGTCATTGAACCTGGTGTGTGGCCGGGGACACTCAACAGTGACAATTCCGGAAATCCCTGAAAAGATTTACCATTTTCCAATGGCGAGAGCTTGTCTATTTCCGAGGCCATCTTGTACGTTTCTCTTACGGGGTTTGTCTTTTCCGCAATTGCCAGATGATTTTCAGGGAACCCTATGTATTTCAGGTATTCAACCTCATTCCTCAGGTATTTTTCCGGGTCCTCTATCATCCTGTTTATTATCTCAGCATCCTTTGCACCAATGTTCACCGGTACTGACAGGTCATTCTGCAGCCTGCCTGCTCCCCCTATATGGTCAAAGTGGAGGTGGGTAAGAAGAATCTCGTCTATGGAATCAACCATAACCCCGCTCGATTTCAGGAATTCGAGGGTAGATCCGGACATGCCGGTATCGATCAGGACTCTCCTCCTGCCATTGCTTATGGTATATATGTTTGCGGTCTTCAAGCTTCTGATATTAATGGGTATTACAAATTTCCTGATCTCTATCATGCGGATCGCGCCCGTAGCCAGGTGTCTGTTATTTCACTGAGTTTCAGAACCACCGCCACATTGCCCATGTTTCTGAGCGACACATCATGGGCTGGCCTGTTAAATGAGGAGACGCAATCTGAACATACAATGGTATAGAATCCCCTCATTGAGGAATCCCTGACGCTGTTCTCTATTCCGAGTTCCGTTCCAATACCCGAAAACAGAATTGTGGTTATGCCAGCTGCCCTTATCATGTGCTCGAACCGGGTGCCATAGAAAATACTCATGGAGCTGTTCTTCAGAACAGTATCATACATCCCTGGAGACACACAGGGATGTATGCTGTCATCTTCGGTGCCAGGATCAAAATATCTAGGAAGCCTCAATGGGTCCGTGATCCCATTCCTTAACATTGAAATATAAAAAGCCCAGGGGAACTCAAAGGAAGGGTCTGAGGTAGAATACCTGTTGAAGAATATCAATATATGCGCCATTCTAGCACTTGCAATGAGTTTTCCCATGTTGGCCTTAAACTCCTCCGTGTTGAAAATTTTTGAAACAAGGGAATTCTGCGTATTCCATACCACCAGGGCTGTATGTTCAGGTTCAAGGATTTCCCTTAACTCATCATAGATAACTCTCTGCCCGATCTGCTTCACTCTTGGCAATTTTGAGATCATATTTATAGGATTGCCACCTGCCTCATCCGCATATTAAAAGTGGTTGCCCATCAATTCAGGCCACGGGATAAAAACCTCCCATTCAGCCCGGGTCTCACTGGAATCAAGCCCTGAAATTATCCGTTAACCAACGAAAGTGCAAAATAAAGGCATCCTTTCAACCAGAATTAACTTCATCAGCTATTTTTTAGGCATTCCTTGGGCCAGTTTTTTGGAAAGCCTACGCCTTTTGCCTGGCAATTAGCATAACGTCATTCAGGACCGCAGAAGCGGTTTCCAAAGGACCGTCCCGTATATTGCCGACAAAGTACTTGGATCCGTCTGTCGTCTCAAGAAGATAACATAGCGATGATGTTCCTAGCGACACCAGGGGATCAAGGGGTTCCATGGATTGGAGCCTGGAAGAAGCAAGTATCTCGGTACCTTTCCGGTAGACGTCAGAAACTATGCGGTATCTGTCTCCACTTTTTTTCATTTCATCTATACGATCGGAAAGGTTCTCCACCCCATCAAACTCAATGTCACTGAGAGAAATATTTGATCCGAAAATAGAGTTGGACATGATGACAGTTTTCCTGGCAGAGTCTATACCGAGCGTATCATCATGGAAATTCGTCTCGGCAATCCCCTCCCTTTGGGCCATTCTTATTGACTGCTCAAAATCAAGGTTATGGAGCATTCGGTCAAGAACAAAGTTTACAGTCATGCTGACTATCCCTCTCACTCTCACAATTTCAACTGGCATGAGAGAATAGTCTATCAGGTTGAATAGGGGTGTTCCTCCGGCAACGGTTGCTTCGTACCTTATTCTCCTGCCATTTATCCTCGCTGAGTTCATGACTTCTGACCAGTGCATTGCCAGTGGGGATTTGTTGGCAGTAACCACATCAATTCCACGCTTGAATGCACTCACATACATGCCCATTCCAAAGAGTCCATCCGGAGTGGCCGGAGTCATGTCAACGATAATGTCGGGCGACTCTTCGAGAACATCTTCCATCTCCACTTTCTTCCCTGTTTCCCTGAGTTTTCCCTCTTCCTTTGCCCTGAGCAGCATTTCTGTGTTTATTGCGCTCCTTACAGAATAAATTCCATTGGAGTCTGAGGCGAACGATACCACGATTTCCTTACCTGCCTTTCTTCTAATCCCCTTTTGGTTCCTGGAAAGCAAAGAAAGGAAGTTCTTCCCTACATTTCCAACGCCCATGACGGCTATGGAAACTCTGTCCTGGTCATTCTTCAGTGCCATCACCCTCAATTCTTGTTGCGGATATGACATAGTCATCGTCGCTGAGATCAATGAGCTTTACTCCTGCGGTAACCCTCGACAGCTCCCTTACTTCCGACACCCTTATCCTTATGGTTTTCTCCATCTTAGATACAAGGAGAAGGTCATCGTTCTCTCTGACCGGCAATGCGGAAACCAGTTCACCCGTCCTCTCGTTCCATTTAGAGAGGAATATGCCGGATGACCCCCTGTGATGCACGGGGTACTGGGACACCTTGGTACGCTTTCCTATACCGTTCCTCGACACATTAAAAATGAACTCGTCATCGTCTACTGCAAATGCGGACACGACGTATTCATTCTTCTTGAGTTTCATCGATTTAACTCCCCGCGATGTTCTTCCAGTCATTCTGACTTCCTTCGTGAGGAATACAGCAGCCTTTCCGGCACTAGACACAACCACGAACTTGCCAGGCTTGTCTCTGTGCTCCACCGCAACCACTTCATCATCATCCTCGAGCGTTATGATCCTGAGTCCAGATGTTCGCATGTCAAACAGGTCCTCTGCGGGTGTCCTTTTAACGAAACCATTCCTGGTGACAAGAATTAGGAAGGATTTCTTGTTTTCCGGGGCCTTGAGTATCTGTTGTACCTTCTCACCCTCCATTAGCGGCAGGATAGCCTGTGCGGATGTTCCGACAGACTTCCTGTTCTTCTTCTCAAGTTCATAGACCTTGCCCTTTATCACCCGTCCACTGTTTGTGAAATAATAAATCGTATCATGGCTGTCGCAGTCAAGGACACTCTTCACAGAATCCTCCTTTCTTGTCGAGGTGATTATCCCTTTGCCGCCTCTCTTCTGTGCCTTGTACTCCTCAATGGATACTCGCTTGAGAAGTCCTCCCTCGCTCAGTATCACCATGTCCTGCTCGTTTGGTATCAGATCCTCTACCGCTCTTTCCTTTAGCTGTTTATACGTAATCTTTGTCCGTCTCTTATCCCCGAACTTTGCCTTCAGGTCGGAAATCTCGTCTTTCAGTATTTTCCTTCTTTCGGTTTCCTCGTTGATTATCTTGTTGAGGCGTTTGATATTATTGGTAACTTCTTCAAGCTCCTGCCTGATCTTGTTTATTTCTAGAGCTGTGAGCCTCTGCAGCCGCATCTCAAGTATTGCATTTGCCTGTTTTTCAGTCATCTGGAAGGAGGTGATCAACGATGATCTCGCCTCCGTCACGTCCCTGGATGCTTTTATCAGCGATACAATCTTGTCAATGCTGTCCAGTGCCTTTGCCAGTCCAAGGAGTATCTCCTGCCTTTCCATGTTTTTGTTAAGGTCAAACTTGGACCTCCTCAGAATCATCTCAAGGCGGTGTGCGATAAAAATTTCGATCAGCTGGTTCAGCCCGACTATTTTCGGTTCATTATCGACCAGAACCAGATTTATTATGCCAATGGAGGTTTCGAGTGCTGAATTTTCATAGAGCTGGTTAAGCACAAGGGCCTTCATATCCTCGTCTCTGACCTTTACGACTATTCTCATGCCATTCCTGTCAGATTCGTCCCTTACATCGGTGACGCCCTTTAGAACCTCATTCTTTGTAAGATTTGCTATGCTCTCTATAAAGGTTGCCTTATTTACGCCATAGGGCAGGCTCTTTATGATGAGGTGCTTTGGCTCATCGAGGCTTACCTCTCCATGGCAGAGTGCTTTTCCCCTCCCTGTCTGGTAGGAATCCACCAGCTCCTTCGTATAGAAGACTATTCCACCACCGGGAAAATCAGGGCCTTTCACGAACTTCAGGAGATCATCAGTGGTTGATTCCGGTTTGTCGACTTTATACGATATTGCATCACAGATTTCTGAGAGGTTGTTGGGTAGCATGTTCGTTGCCATCCCGACCGCTATTCCGGAAGTGCCATTGATGAGGAGCTGTGGCACTTTAGTTGGAAAATACTCAGGCTCCTCAAGCGATCCGTCGAAATTCTGCCTGAAGGGGACGGTTTTCTTGTCTATGTCCTGGATCATTTCAGAGGAAATCCTTGCCAGCCTGGCTTCAGTATACCTCATGGCCGCCGGGGAGTCCCCATCTATGGACCCGAAATTCCCCTGGCCGTCAACCAGCGGGTAACGCAATGAGAAATTCTGTGCCATCCTGGCAAGGGCGTCGTAAATTGACAGATCGCCGTGCGGATGGTATTTACCCATCGTCTCTCCAACAATCCTGGCTGATTTTTTATAAGGCTTATCAAAATTGACGCCAAGTTCACTCATTGAATATAGAATCCTCCTCTGCACGGGCTTCAATCCATCCTTCACGTCCGGTATAGCCCTGCTGACTATGACGCTCATTGCATATTCAAGGTAGGAGTTCTTTATTTCATCTTCAATAGGTCTAGTTTGCATTATAATTCCTCACAGATCAATATTCTTGACATATCTTGCATTCTCTTCTATAAATCTTCTTCTCGGTTCAACCTTTTCGCCCATAAGTATGGAAAAAAGCCTGTCTGCAGAAGCTGCATCCTCAATGGAGACCTGCACCAGTTTCCTGGTTTCCGGTTTCATTGTCGTCTCCCATAGCTGGGACGGGTTCATTTCCCCAAGACCCTTGAATCTCTGGATTATTGCCCCATTTCCAAGCTTTTTGGATATTGTCTCCTGTTCTTTTTCAGAATAGACATAATGAACCTTGTCCCCTTTCTGTATACGGAATAAAGGTGGCTGTGCGAAGTATATCTTGCCGTTGGTTATGAGTTCCCTAGAGTACCTGTAAAAGAAGGTAAGAAGCAGAGTCCTGATATGAGCCCCGTCCACATCGGCATCGGTCATTATGATGATCTTGTGGTACCTGAGCTTTGTGATGTCCAGTGAGTCCTTTATGTTTGTTCCCATTGCCGTTATCAGGTTCCTTATTTCCTGGTTCTCTAAGGCCTTGATATCGCTGGTCTTCTCCACGTTAAGAATCTTTCCCCGCAGAGGCAGCACTGCCTGGAATTCCCGGTTCCTGGCCTGCTTGGCTGAACCTCCTGCAGAATCACCCTCTACTATGTATATCTCTGATTGTTCCGGGTCGGTGGAAGAGCAATCGGCGAGTTTGCCAGGCAATCCGCCACCTTCAAGTGCGGACTTCCTGCGGACAAGCTCTCTTGCCTTTCTTGAAGCTTCCCTAGCAGCTGCAGCGGCAACTGCCCTCTTAATGATCTGGTCTGCAACGTTTGGGTACGACTCAAAGTAGCCCCTCAGGAATTTGTCTGTAAGTGACTGGACTACACCCTTCACTTCGCTGTTACCGAGTTTTGACTTTGTCTGCCCCTCGAACTGAGGCTGGTATACTTTAACGTGAAGTACAGCTACAAGGCCTTCTCTTACATCATCGCCGCTTATGTTCTCTATTCCCTTAATCAGGTTGTGGTTCTTCGCATAATCCTGCACTGCCCTTGATAGTCCTGCCCTGAAGCCGGTCAGGTGTGTCCCACCTTCAATAGTGCTAATATTGTTGACGTAGGACTGCATGATCTCTGTAACACTGGAATTGTACTGAAGGGCAAACTCAACAACTATGTCTTCAGCGCTGTCCTTAAAATATATTGGTTCCTTGTGTATTGAAATATGTCCTTCACCGAGGTACGTTACAAATTCTGAAAGTCCGCCTGCAAAATGGAAAACTTCCTTCTTTGAGTTCCTGAGATCCTCGATTGTGATCGAGACCTGTGGGTTCAGATAAGCAAGATCCCTCATTCTCTGAATCAGGGTATCATAGGAGAAATCAAGAGTTTCAAAAATCTCGTCATCCGGATAAAATTTCATCAGGGTTCCGTGATCCCTGGCAAGATGGAAGACCAGCCCCGACACGTCTGGATCCTTTGAAGTTCTATAGTCCTCTAACCCAACCTTCTCCATTTTTCCACTGGGAATACCCTTCCGGAACACTTCATAATAAAGAGTATCCTGCTTCTTCACAGCCGCAATCAGCTTTGAAGAGAGTGCATTCACTACGTGGACCCCAACCCCGTGAAGCCCACCGGTGATCTTGTATACTTTCTTATCGAATTTTGCCCCACTGTGTAACTCTGTCAGCACTATCTCAAGGCCTGGCCGGTTGTATTTTGGATGGTTGTCTACAGGAATTCCTCTGCCATCGTCCTCGACCGAGAGCGATCCGTCCTTGTTTATACTTATCCAGATGTTGCTGCAATACCCAGCAACCGATTCATCTATGCTGTTATCCACCACCTCGTATACAAGATGGTGCAGACCCCTCTCGTCAGTTGATCCTATGTACATCCCTGGTACCTTTCGTACAGCTTTAAGCCCCTCTAAAACCGTTATCTGTGAAGCATCATAATTTTCCATTTCAATATCCACTCTTTCCAGTTTACTAAAATCTCAGTAGAGAGAGATTTTTCATGAGATATTAATTTATCTCATTAATGCTCGCATTTGGGTGTTGATAATCTCTACATAAAATGCAAATTTACTGAGTTCATAGTTCTTAAGTATGTATCCATCGGTCATAAACATTGGCAGGCGTAATGACGGATTCCCATTTTTATCAAGACCCGGGTCACATTGCTCGGAGGTAATAATGGAATGACCTTGTTAGAACTGTGAACACTAAAAGAGGAGTTATAGGTTTGTAAATAGTCTAGGGAAAGAGCGAGACCGAGCAGAATAAAAGGAAAGGTGCCGCCTAAACTGTCAAGATAACAAAGGAATGAAGTGTTAATACCAGAAGGGTTGAAACGTTAAACGAATATAGATGGATTGAAGAAAGAGTGGAGCCTCCGAGGAGTCCCACAAAATAGTTTAAATCGATTGGATATTTACCGTGGTATCGTGGATAGGTGGCAGAGCGGTCATGCGTGGGACTGCAGATCCCATCTAATAGGGTTCAACTCCCTACCTATCCTT
>JAJYUG010000035.1 GCA_021792655.1 Thermoplasmata archaeon
GCCCTGTAGAAAGCCCCGAAGCCTTCCTGTGGCTTTACTCCCTCAGCGGTTATAATCTCATACACGGCGTTGTGGATAGATTCCGGGTTCCATGGTATGCTATCCATCCCGTCAAGGAAGCTTCTCAGGATCTTCTTCTGATCGCCGTTAAGCACCACTTTCCCTTCCAGTGGCTGGATCCTGAATTTAATGTCATCCGGGGCGTATTTCTCGAGCCAGTTGTTCAGTGTAACAATGCGCTCCCGCAATCTTTTGCTTATGCTGTTTTCATCATAGCCGTTTCTTTTGAGCGCACCAAGAAGCTCTGCATCCCCGTGGTATATCTGGATCAGTGTCAGCAGGTGCCGGTATCCAATCCTGTCTGGCTTCCGGGTCTCCCCGGTGACCACAGACAGTTCGTAGACCCGCCTGTAATCATCGTCGGCAACCCTGTCTTCCCCGAAATATGCCCTTTCATATTTCTCGAACTCGTCTATCAGGCTCAGTATGCCAATGCCTGGATCGAATACGATGTGCCTGTTGGGGTTGTTCCGCATTATGAGGAAACGCAGGATCTCCGGCGGAGAAAATTTCATCATCTCCGAGGCTGCTATTGCAATTCCCGTGGAGGAATGCATCGCACCTGCCCCCTTCAGCAGTATCCTCTCATAGATCGGCGCCACAGGAGCCGGATAGCCGAATATTTCCTCCACTATCCGCTTTCCGGTGTCATATGACCCTCCGGCGGCACCGTGATCCTTTCCCATGGGCTCCACCGTCACGCCAAGAACGTACCACTTTGCGGGCCATTCTATTCTCCATGGCAGTTTTCCTTCGTCCGTTCTTATGTCAGAGAATCCACTGTATCCGCAGGAGCAGTGGTATTTTACCTGAGGGTGTTCATAACCATCAACTACTGGACCTTTCATGCTGCCGCATTTCTTGCAGATCGGGTTGTAGGGAAACCAGCCATCCTCAAGCTTGCGCCCCGACACTTCCTCGAGTATCCCAGCCACCTCATCCTTTCTCTTTATCACAGTATCTATTGCCTTTTCAAATATGCCAGAGGCATAAAGATCGTGGGTTCTGATGACCTCAACGTGCACATTTACCTTGTCAAGTGTCTCTATGAACGGCCTGAGAAAAAATTCCGAGTAGGTGCCATCGCCTTCCGGAGCCCTGATCCTGTAAAGTGGTTTCCCTATCTCGCTTGCGTATGATTGCGGAAGGAACGGATAGACCTTCCTCAGGGGGTCTATGTCGTCACACAGGTAGATAAACCTGGATTCGATTCCGGCGGTAACGGATGCCTTGAAAATAGCATCCCCAGTGAGTATTTCCCGCATGTTGCCAACATGTATTGGCCCGGACGGGGATATTCCTGTTGATACAAGCTGCTTCCCGCTAAGCTTGGAAGCAACGACGTCTGCCCAGTGCATGTTTTACCTATGGGCTTCCCACAAGCATTGCCCTGAACAGAGACCTGATCTTTACGCCCATTATCTCATCTGTACTGAGTTTCGAAGTCAATACAACGCAGAGGACAACCTTTCCGCCCTGCGACTGCACGTCCATTATAGTCCTCTTCAGCGTTTCACCGGTACTTGTAACATCGTCTATAACCACTATCTTCTTTCCCTTGACACGGGCAAAATTGCTGCTGAAGAAACCCTCCTCCCTGGAAGGGTGTGGCCTGTAGACTATGAGTTCCTTGTCAAGCAGTGTTGAGGTCAGCGTCGCATAAGGAATTCCGTTGATTGATATGCCTAGGACCGAGTCATAGTCGAAGTCGTTCTTCGCAGACTCCTCCTCTATTATGTCAGCTATAACCTCAGCGATTGATTCCATCCTCTTTCCGAAAACGCCTATGCTCCTCCAGCCTATCTTCACATCCTGCACCTTGCTCTCCTGCAGGAACTCCTTGCCAAGCAACCATGTTACTGTATTTACAGATAAATGTAATTCCGTAGATATTTCCTTGTCCGACATGCCCTTTGACTTAAGCTCCAGGGCTCTTTTGTAGAGTTCTTCCAGACTTTTCATAACTCACACCATTAAACAAATTCCTGTTCCTTATTGCAAATAATCGTCAAGTATTATAATGTTAGCAGAGGTTGCAGCGGGCAAGCTCCTCACGGATTCTCCTCCCTACCTCTTTCAGATCTTCACTTGTGGCCTTCTTCCTTTCCCAGTTCAGCCTTCCGTCTCTGGATATGAAGTTGTGCATCTTTGCACCCTTGCCTGCCGAACCCGTGCCAATGCCAGAATCACACCACCTTGGAATTATGTGCACGTGGTAGTGCATCACCACCTGGTTGGCACACGGGCCGTTGTTCTGACCGATATTTATGGCATCGCAGCTCATGGCGTTCATTATGGGCTGGCACAGCTTCTTCACCAGCCCCTGCACCTTCATGAAGTCCTCGGTGTCGATGTCAAGGACGTTAACGAAGTGATTCTTTGGAATGACCAGCAAATGCCCGTCCTCGACCGGAGCGTGATCCAGGAACGCCATAGTGGTTTCATCCTCGTATACAATTTCAGCTTTCCTCTTCCTTACCACCTCGGAACAGAAAACGCAGCTTGGATCGAACATCTCTTATGGTAACGTGTGAGTTTAATAAAACATTTTATCAGGCGCCCGCTTAAGCAGGCTGGTCATTGCCTTACCAGCCCTCCGCCATAGTGAAGATCATACGCAACCCTATCATCCACCATTATCTGCTCGGTTCCATGGAACCTCCCAATATCTCCACTTGCATGGTTTTCATAAGCCATCCCGCGGGACAGGTAACTGCGTGGCCCGCGTACGGGGAATTGCGGATCTGGGCGCAGAAGTGCCTCCTTCAGGAACGTATATATGCTGCCACTGTCCGTGGAATATCCGGTCAGGCCACCGGAATAGGACAGCGACCAGAAAGGTGTGCCCTTATAATAAACAATCTCCTGCCCGATGAAGTAGGCTGACCCAAAGTAGACATCCCTATAAAGAAAACTGGAATCTGAGAACTCCAGCTGCACGGAGCAATCAAGAACCGGTGATCTCTTCCCCGTTCCACCTGCATAGGTGTTCCTCTTCGCATTCAACAGGAATTCCAGGAACCCCTCGGGCAACTGCCTGAACATGGCTGATGAAAGGTTTGCCGCTATAAATTGGTTCCCGCCCACAATGATAACATGCAATTTTTATGGGTAATGCCTGTTTGGGTCCTTATCCTGTCATCATCCAGCTTGTGGCACAGGTAAAGTATTTAATCGGAACAGGCTATGTTTGCAAATGAATATTGCTGATCGCCTCAGGCTGGTGCATGGCAGTACAGTACTTACGGGAAGAGAAGAGATCATACCCTACATGAGAGATGCTTCATACTTCAGCGGGAAGCTCCCTGACGCCGTCATTATACCGGGCAGCACAGGGGAAGTTGCCGAGATAATGAGGATATGCAACGAGATGAAAGTGCAGGTGACCACAAGGGGCGGCGGATCATCCCTTACAGGTTCTCCGGTTCCCATTAGCGGAGGGGTTGTGATAAGCATGGCCAGGATGAACAGGATAATAGAGACGAAGCCGTCCGACAGCTATGTCGTTGCCGAACCTGGTGTAAGGCTGGATGATCTCAATCGAGAACTTGGAAAAATTGGATTCTTCTATCCTCCCGACCCTGCGAGTTCCATGGCTGCGACCGTGGGAGGCACGATTTCCACTAACGCAGGCGGGCTGAGAGCTGCCACTTACGGTACCACAAAGGAATGGATCCTGGGGCTCGAGGTCGTGCTGCCAACGGGAGAGGTGATAGAGACAGGGGGCAGGACGCTAAAGAGAAGCAAGGGGTATGACCTTACCGCCCTTATGGCAGGAAGCGAGGGCACACTGGGAATCATCACCAGGGCAATCCTGAAGATATGGCCCCTCCCGGAAGCAACGGGGAGGATAATGGCGTACTTCAGGGAGATAGCACCTGCCGGGCGTGCGATTGCGGAACTAAAGACACGGGGTATCGTGCCATACGTTGCGGAATTCATGGACAGGCTTTCCCTTGAATCCATCAGGATTGCTAAGGGCCTGGAATTCCCTGATGAAGCGCAATACCTTCTTCTGATTGACGTTGCGTCGACCGTTGAATCTCTGGACAGGGTCATGGATCGGGCTGCCGGGATAGTCCGCACATTCGATCCCATCTCAATCGCTACAACAAGGAACAGGGAAGAGATGGAAAGGATGTACGAGGCCAGAAAAGGGCTGTATTCGTCAGCCCTCAGCCAGCGTGACAGCCCCGACGAATACGTGGTGATTGGCGATGTCGTTGTTCCCGCCTCAGGCCTTCCGGACACCCTTGAAGGCATCAGGGAGGAGGCCAAGAGGTTCAGCCTGAAGGTTGTCCTGTTCGGGCACATAGGCGACGGAAATGTGCACGCCAACATTTTTGCCAACCTGTCAAGGGAGGATGTGAGGAAGAATGTGGATGGATTTCAGATGTCCATTGCCGGAATCGCCCTCGATCACGGCGGTTCCGTCTCCGCGGAGCACGGGATCGGGCTGGAGAAGAAGGATCTTCTCAAACTGGAGCTTGAAAAAAGAGGATCCTCTTACACCATTGATCTGATGAGAAAGATAAAATCCGCCTTTGATCCAAATGGCATACTGAACAGGGGTAAGATATTTGACTGAAATCCATGGCCTCCTGTCCGAGATGAAAGGGGAGGTTGAAAAATGTGTTAACTGTGGATTCTGTGAAAGCGTATGCCCCACCCTTCCAGCTTCGGGTTTCCGCTCCACTATGGGCGCGAGGGGAAGAGTCGATCTTGGCAAGGCATTCATTGCCGAAATGAATAATGCAGGTGGAAGTGAACTGAAAATCTCGGATTCCTTCTATTCCTGCCTTGACTGCTTTGCATGCCTCCAGGTGTGCCCTGCCGGCGTAAACGCCGGAAAGGTAAGCGGGATTGGACGCGAGATAGCGGCCATATACGGGCAGCATGCCCTGGAGAAACCCGTAGCCAGGATGATAGTCGAGACCACAATGAAGTTCATGAACCCTCTAGGGGTGAGGGAAAAATGCGCAGGATGGGCTAAAGGGCTTGCCTTTGACAGCGATTCCGAAACGCTCCTCTACACAGGAAACATGTACCAGCTGATGGCGTACAGTTCCTCCCTTGGAAAGTTGAAGATGAGACTTGGGGAGAAGGCTGCTGATTTTATGGCCGGCATCATATCACGCCACCCGGCTGCAGCGCGTTTGAGCGGAATGGCTGTGGACAGGAGGATGCGGAGGCAGATGGATGCATTCCTCAGGGACATTTACTTCCTCCTTGCATCTGCTGGCCTGAAATTCAACTATCTGGGGGTGGATGAGCCGTATCCTGGGACATTCATATATGATCTGGGGTACAGGGATAAATTCCTGGAATACGGCCGGCGGATAATCAGCATCTTCAGGTATCATAATGTGAGAACCATAATAACAGTTGATCCCCATACTTATGACATCCTGAACGTGCAGTACAGGAAATATTTCAGCGACTTTGACTTCAGGGTTGTACATTACCTTGATTATCTCAGGGATGTCAGGTTCGCGGGAAACGGAGAAAGGGTTACGCTGCATGAGCCTTGTCATTTCACCCTCCGCGAGGGCAATTATTCCGGACCATCGGAACTGGTATCCGGCCTCGCGCAGTTAACGTTCCCTGAAAGGAGCGGAAAACGAACCATGTGCTGCGGCGGCCCTGACGAGCTCCTGTTTGGAGAAATCTCCGGAAAGATATCCGAGGAGAGATTCTCCCAGCTCAAGTCCACCGGTGCGGAGAGGATAATAACAGCCTGCCCGATCTGCTTCGCGAACCTTCGGAAGGACAGGACGGTCATAGACATATCGCAGTTCCTGGTGGAAAGGCTTGAAGCGGGGGCAGTGCCCAAATCCTCATGATGGGTTGAAAAACGTGATGGTTTATAACAGATGACCCACTATGATGCCTGTATGCAAGCCAAAGAGATCCTGCCGGCAGAGCAGACGTCCCCATACAGGTGGGTTATGGCGCTTGTCGCCGGGATACTTATGACGACAAGCTTCATTTCTCTCACTGCTTTCAGCATAGTTTCATCCTCAATCGCGCAGACCATTGGAGTCGGAAAAGGAACCCTGGATGCGTATGGCGTGGATGCGTTCTCAATAGGACTCTTTGTGGCGTTTTTCCTTGGGCACGGAGGTCTGTTTGATGCGAGAATCAGGACCGGGGTTCTGGTTGCACAGATATTCCTCATAGTCCCGCAATTCATTATTCCGGTAGCCGGCAGTCTTGAGTTCCTGGTGGCACTGAGATTTTTCCAGGGACTCATGATAATGATGTTGGCACTCTTCTCCATACAGCTGTCCGGATGGTTCCGTCCATCTGAAAGGGCCAGGTCTCTTGCATTTACGCTTGGAGCCATAACGCTGGGGAGTGCAGCAGGAGGGATACTTTCCGGGCTGCTAAGCTCAATGAGCTGGCAGGACGCGTATTACGTCACGGGATTTGTCATGCTTGCAGGCGCAATCATCTATTTTGTCTTTGCAAGGGACCCGAAGACGCAGGCAGAGTCCATGACGAAAGCAAAGAAGGCGAGGCACCAGGGGGCCTGGAAGAACCCCATGACCTGGATAATGGGTGTTGTCCAAATTCCGGTGACGTGGACGCTATTCAGCATAGGAGGCTTTCTGCCGGCTTTTTCTGAACATCTTGGATATACTGCCGCTAAGACCACGGATCTCGTCATTGTGTGGGGGATAACTGGATTCATAGCTGCATTTATAGGTTCAATTATCGGGGATCGCTGGTCCGCCAAGGGCAGGACCAACAGGGACATCTTTATTTCTCGCTTGAGGATAATGTCAATAGCTGACGCCATGATGGGTACCGGCGCCCTTCTCATGATTCTGATAGGGGATGTGTCGTATTACTACCTTGTCATTGCGGTCATGATAAATGCGTTCCTCATGATGCTCCCGCCGAATTACTGGGCATCCACAGGAAGCGTCTTTCCGCTGGCAATAATGGGATCAGCCGCCTTTGGCATGGGGCTGATCTCCAATTCGGCGGATGCCATCGGTCCTCTTGTATCATCGGTTCTGGTTCCCGATTTTGGCTGGAATGGCGTCTTCCTCATAATGGTAGTCCTGGCCTTCATCGGCGTGGGGATAAATATTGCAGTGTCCAGGATGCACCTGCCCCTCGCGCCTGATTCCCAGGATCCGGAGTTGATCAGCTGATTTCCCCAATGAACTGCAACGAGCACCAAGATTACCCTGAAAGATAAAATACAAACGCACAATTACGGTCTATGCCATCAGGTACAATTAAGGTAAACAAGCCTCCACCAATGCCAATTGTTGGTCCGCCGCCGAAGTCCACAAAATACAAGGGCGTAAAGCACACCATCATGGTGATGAGCGGAAAGGGAGGTGTGGGGAAGTCAACTGTAGCGGTAAATATGGCAGTCACCCTTGCACAGCAGGGACTGAAGGTTGGAGTAATCGATGCTGATATCAACGGCCCGGACGATCCCAAGATGCTGGGCGTGGACAAGGAAAAGGTGTATGCAGATGAGAGCGGCATTTCTCCGGTCGACACAAAATACGGTGTCAAGGTTATATCCATGGGGTTCCTCCTTCCAACTGAAGAAACTGCCGTGGTTTGGAGAGGCGCCCTGAGGCACAAGGCAATACAGCAGTTCATAGAGGATGTAGTCTGGAAGGACATGGATTACGTGATTCTCGATCTTCCTCCCGGAACTGGGGATGAGGCTCTCAGCATATCACAGATTGTGCCCGAGGTTGAAGGCGTTGTCATTGTCATAACGCCACAGGACGTGGCGCTTCTCGATGCGAGGAAAGCCATCAATTTCGCAGATCAGATGAAGATAAAGGTTCTCGGCGTAATTGAGAACATGAGCGGATTTGTCTGCCCCCACTGCGGTGAGATAAGCTATATCTTCAAGACCGGAGGTGGGGAGAAGGCAGCAAAGGACCACAATGTACCGTTCCTTGGGCGCATACCGCTTTCTCAGGATGTGGTGGAAACTGCTGACGAAGGGGTGCCCATAGTAACCAGGAACGAGAAGATGAAGGAGATATTCAGCGAAATAGTGTCAAAGATTACGCAGAAAACCTCTGCGTAAGCAGTCAGTCACTTTCAGTCTCTGCGAACCCACCGTGCTTGCCTGTGGTTTAACTTTTTGCGGAATGCTGCCATGACAATACAATGGTTGATCCGGCTCGCATGCGTCTTCAGCGTTGTGACTTATCATGGGCATCTCGGATCTGAATAAATGAAACGGTTTAGGCTTGGAATCGGGATCGTATTTGCTGCTGCAGGAGGACAATAAATTTTATAGTCCAATGCATATCAAACCATGAGCACCATAATTCAGCTTTCGATCCTTATCTCTGAGATCGTTCTCCTGGTGCTCTGGTTCTCGTCCTTCGCCATGTTCCCTCTTGTGATTTATCCGTTCATGAAAACCGCAGATCCGAAGGTGCTGACTGCGACAGCCCCCCTCATAAGGAGAGAGGCCATTTATATCAGGGCAATTGGAATTACCACAACAGTTGCCTATTTTGTACTGAGCATTTTTCCAGTATTCACGGTGCAGAACATCCTGGCACACCTGCACAACTTCGGCTTCGACCTCATACTCGGCATCATGATGGTACTTTATGCTGTCATCTCTGAGGGGTTCATAATGAGATATTCCGGTAAGCTTTCCGTTATTTCAAGCTACAGGTCAAAGACGGAGGACGGGCAGACATATGCGCATGAGAAACTTGCCCAGTTTGTCATCGGAAGGGTTGCCCTTTTTGCTTCTGAGCTCACCCTCGTCCTTCTTGTGATACTGGTATTTTTTAATGTATATCTGTGACATGACATGAATGCGTGATTAATTGATATACCACTTACGTTATACGCCATAGGCACGGCATGCCTTCAACACATCAGAAAAAACCGGATGCTGATTCGGACCCTGAATTCACGGTCAACTACAAGGAAGACGTAGAGATGAACAAGCCCCAGGTGGTGTCCGTAAAGACCAGAGAGAACGTGAAGAAGGTTGAGATTGCAGTCCTCTATCCCAATGGACAGGCAAAGATGTACAGAAGCAGGATGAGGGACGGCGAGGGCAAGGTCGAGCTGACAGTGCCCATGCCCGGGAAGTTTCTCTCCTCCGTTGCAGTATACGGATCCGGAGGCATAAAGTTCCTGAAGGATTTTTCATTCACGGGAAGCAGGCCCGCAGAAGGTGCACTGGAACCCGGAACAAGGGCAAATTCTGAACTTGAGAGGATTAGGAACCGCGTGATCAAACTTCCGGATAACTTCCATCCTGACACTGTGCGTGCCTGGCCCAATTCGACATCCTATGCACAGTCACTCCAGAATCTCGCATTCAGCATCTCCGATTCATATTCCGACCTGAAGAATGGCAAACTAGTCCGCAACAAGAACGTGAAGATACCGTCTTATATCTTCGGATCCGGAAATTTTGGAACTGTGTTCAAGATAACCTGCGATTCAGGGGATTATGCCCTGAAGTGCTTCACGAGGGCTGCCTTCGACCTCGCTGAGCGGTACTATTTCATTAGCAGCTATCTCTCAGGGATCAACCTGCCGATGCTCGTGGGATTCAACTACCTGCCATCCGCGGTCAGGATGATCAGCAAGCCCAGCCAATACTATCCTGTGCTCAGGATGGGCTGGATCGAAGGCACCAGCCTGAACTCCTACATTGAGAAGAACTACAATTCATCTGTCCTGATGAAGAGGCTAGCCGATGAGTTCCTCAACACGATGATTACCCTGCATGAATATGGAATTGCCCACGGAGACCTCTCCGGCGACAACATCCTTGTCAACGACTCCGGTAAGCTTACGCTCATTGATTACGACGGAATGTATGTGCCGCCATTCAGTGGAAGAATTGCACCTGAGAAGGGACATGAGCATTTCCAGCACCCTGCAAGGGGAAACCATTATTCAGAGGACCTGGACAATTTCTCGGCCCTTGTCATATACCTCTCCCTATACGGGATCTCGAGGAACCCTGAGCTCTGGAAATACAACGACAATGATGGTGACAAGCTCATATTTTCTTCAGGTGACTTCCTTAACCCCGATGACTCTGCAGTTATCAGGGATCTGAAGGCCATCGGGGGCAGGACCAGGAAACTTGCAGGCTTACTGGCGCAGGCCGCGGGAATGGATCCACTGTGGAAGGGGATAGAACCAATCCGTATCAAGGGTCTAAGGTAACAATCACCAGGGTAACATCATCGTTCCTCATCTCCTTCCGTTTCCTCAGGAGATCAAAGTATGCACCTGGATCCTCTGCATTATTGAGGGTTTCCCAGGAATCTTTCCTGTGCTCAAGCATCCACTTTGAAAGGGCATCGGTTGCCAGCATGAAAGTAGACCCTTCAGTAAAATTGAACGTAAATTTCTGCATCACGGGCTTCTTCCACTTGAATTCCCTGCTGAAAGGCGCACCATACCCGCTCCATATAAGCTGGGGGGTTGAATTAAAATCCGACGGTGCGTTAATGGGTACCGAATGTATCGCCCCATCATTCCTTGTGATCAGGCAGGAGTCCCCGACTGCAGAAGCATAAACTACGTATCCTCCTGGTGTTTTTTCAATCTCAACGCCTAGAAAAGTTGAGAAAGACCCTTTTATGGCCTTATTTTTCACGAATAGGCTGAGCTTCTTCCAGTTTATCCTGTCATACCATGCATTTCGCGCTGCCGTGATCAGCTGGCTCAGGACCTGCCCTGTGTCATCATGCAGCCTCCCCTCAATCCGTGAGAACTCGTCCACAAGAGAAGATGCCCATACTCCAGAGAAAATAGAGTCACTGGCACCATCCGCAATGGCCATCCTTGAAAAGCTCGCATTGCTGGAGAATGCATCCTCACATTCTTCGTCGCTGTTCCCTAGCTTGGGAAGGCGATAGGTCCGTACGCTGATCATTTCATCAGCGATGATACTGCTCTTGTACCGATGTCCAGCAGCTTAATCAGGTCTTCGAGCTGAGCGTTGAAGACATATCCCCGGGCGCCCTGCGACACGTTCTCGTACTCCTCCTTTGCAATTGCGATCATTTCTTCGGGAAGCTCGGAAGACATTGAGAACATCATCTTTGCATACCTGTCCTCTGGAAGCTGGTGCTCAGCGTAAGGGAATGAGACCGGGTGTACCTTGCTCTCTGAAAGGTGGCAGTTCCACACAAGCACGTTTCCGTCTGAGGTGGAAAGCCCCTGGAGCGTGGCCAGAGACGTTAATGGGTCACCATCCGTTGATTCACCATCCGTAATATTGATTACGATGGGGGGAAATGATTCCCTGTGATTCTCTACCCAAGACTTAACCCATGAAATTGCCAGCTGTATAGCCTGCACCATTGGAGTGTCGCTTGCCGCAACCGGCTCGAACCATATGGGGAACTCGTAGTCAACCTCCTGATCGTCTATGACCTGTTTCTGGGTTTCTGTCCTGAGTATTCTGCCTTCCATGTCAGTGATGGGGACTATGGTGGCACCGGACAGAAGGGAAGCCGCCTGGCCCCTCTTGAAGCCGTACCCGATGATTCCTATATCGAAATAATGCCTGACGCCTTCGGATTTTGTGCACCTGTTTATTATCTCGGCGATCTGCCTGTTAATTGCATCTGCCGCTTCAACAGCCTTTGACCTGCTGCTGCCTCCTATCCTGTGGCTCATGGACCTGGACTGGTCCACCATGAAAATGAAGAGGCCGGGATTGTTTCTGCTGATTTCAGACGAGTAACTCATGGTTTCCACAACCGTCAATGAATTTATAATCCTATTGGTTCAATCATGTGCGACATTGTCTGACAAGTTTTGCAAGCCGGATTTCGTGATCTTCAGGGCGGGAAGCCGGATCAGGGTATAGAGAACCAGTGCTAATGTGATAGCAATTAAAGCTAAGGTAACCAGAGAAACAGGGGCTGTAAATTGTGAGGCGGGAGAATAATAGCCTATTATGAGGTAATGAGGCGGCGCTCCAATATCAATGTATTTAGATGGGAGAAGAAAATCGAAAATCACGTAAAGCGAAATTGTCGTAGCTGTAAATCCATACAGCCCTGGGTGAAAGTCTTTCCTAAGGATCGGGAGAATATAGATAAAGACTGACAGAAAAACCAGTGCGTACGGAACTGTATAAAAAATTCTCGAGATCAGAACCTGTGACAAACTGTATGCAATTTGTCCGGAAACGAGGGAAGAAAGAACTATAACAATGGTGGTAAGCCCGAACATTCCAAGAAGAAAGAGCGCGGCTGAACATCCGGCATATTTCAGCACTCCCTTTCTAGAAGTCCTGGCTCCAAGTGGCAAAAGGATGACTGAAGAGATGAAAAGGATAAGGGAAACTATTGGAAATACCAGAATCCATGAGAAGCTTGTTAATTCTATTTCAACTCCAATGTTGAGATAATAAAAAAGAAAGAGGATGAGTGAACTTACCAGACTTATCAGGCCTGCATTCAGGTATGCATTACGCGACTTGTGAACAGGTTTGGTTGCCGCAGCAATCATGCGGTTTTCATTGGAACCTGACGGATAGAAAATTATCAGCGGACCAAGATCTTCAATCCTTCCCGCCACTTCCTCCGTCCAGTCCGGCATTTCGGCAAAGCCTCCGGAACGGCCATACCTGCTAAGGCCTCTTCCCGTAACATATATCTCTCTTCTCTTCGGAGTAGGCGGTAAAGAATCATTGCCTCTGCTGGAGAAATAAAATATTTCTTCGTTTTTTCTGGAAAGATTCTTGAGGACGGCACAGAATGACTGCCATGCAAGGTTCTGATCAACAGGCAACGGAACAAATATTCTGTTGTTGGGATTACCGATGGACCATGAGTGAATCTTCTCAAGAATTTCGGATGCTGAAGCTTCATAATTCTTCACCGATCCGGAATAAGCTTCAGGGCAGAAGTCGCCCATTTCTTCTAAATTGAAACGGACCCAGCCTGTCATATTACAAATATAAATAAATGACATATAAAAAATGACGCTTTGGTATGATTGGCCAACCAATAGTCTCTTTAGCATGGATTGTGAATTCGACCGTTTAGTAACTGTGGACTGAATACCTC
>JAJYUG010000036.1 GCA_021792655.1 Thermoplasmata archaeon
ACCACTGAGAACAAATTCGTCGATTTTTATTCCAGGAAAACCAACAACGACGCAATCAGTTCCTTCAGCCGCATTCAATCTGCGAAAGGAAATACGCTTTTTTCAAATTCTATTTTCCCAAGAAGTTACCTGAGGAATTACGTGAAAATAATCTCCGATGCAAGGGAACAGTTCAAGGACTGGAAGATTTCACTGCTCTACGTTGGGGATTTTCCGTAATGGAAAGCGTATAGGCTAAATTACAATCGAGCCTTGCGATCAGATGATTTCCAGGTTCACCTTTGCCAGGAGATGCATTTCAGTCGCCCGGTTGTAATATTTGGAAAGAGCTTCCCGTCCCTCTTTCCCAAAGTCAATGGACAGGTCGTTTACATACATTCTTATGAACTTTCTCTCGAGTTCCATGTCTGAATATCTTGCATATTTGAGTGAATATTTCACTGCATCATCCTCGTTCTGCATTGCATATTTTATAGAGTTCTCAAAATCCTCTTTATAATTCATCGCAACTTCCTTCCCAAGTGATTTCTTTATTGCATTGAAACCTAAGGGTACTGGAAGTGCGCCGGCAAATTTCTTCCACGCATCATATACATCAAAGACCTTTACCAGTCCCCTCTTCTGATACGTTAGCTGCTCATCGTGGATCAGTATTCCGGCATCAACTTTTCCGGTAAGGACTGCCTCTGGAATCTTGTCGAATCTTGTTTCCACAAAACCATTGCCGGGCTCAGGGGCAAACATTCTGTATAGCAGGTGTGATGAAGTTAGGAAGCCGGGGGTGGCTATTTTTGCATTTTTGAGGTCAATCTTATCCTTCGCCACGACAATCGGTCCGTAATTCAGTCCGAAGCTGGCCCCTGAGGTAGTGAGATAATATTTGTCTGATACGGCGGCATATCCATTGGCTGAAATGGCAGTTACATCATAAAGCTCTCTCACGGATTCCTTATTCAAGGTCTCAATGTCCTTGACGACCTGCTCATATTCATAGTGCGTTTTTATCTTATGTTCAAACATTCCGTAGAACATGAACGAGTCATCAGGGTCAGGTGTATGCGCAATTACAATTTTCATGTCTGGTAATGTCAGCATCGTAGATATGTTTTCAGTTTGTTCTTTCCTTATCGGCACAAGGATTAAGGATTAAATACTTGCGGACGATTTAGTTCTTTCCGGGGTCATCATGGAAAGAATAGTAATAGCATTTGGAGGAAATGCTCTTTTGAGGAAAGGCGATAGCGGAGATTTCGAAACACAGTCCGCAAGAGCGTATGAAGCGTTCTCCAGCCTCGGATCTGCTCTGGCTGAATACGAAGTAGTAATTTCTCACGGAAATGGTCCCCAAGTTGGAAACATTCTGCTTCAGAATGAATTCTCAAAAAATGTAACACAACCTATGCCCTTATACTCCTGCGGTGCGATGTCGCAGGGTCTGATAGGTCTTGCCCTTTCATTTGCATATGAGAAGGCAAAGTATGAATTCGGGCTTTCACGGGACATTTCCGTGCTTTTGACAAGGACACTGGTCGACAGTAACGACCCTTCTTTCACAAACCCATCCAAGCCAATAGGCCCTTTCTATACGGAAGAGGAAGCTGCTAAAAACATAAAGGAAAAAAAATGGTCCATGAAGGAGGACTCAGGTCGAGGTTGGAGAAGACTTGTCCCGTCGCCCGACCCGCTTGAGATTCTTGAGAGGAAACAAATCCTGTCACTTCTTTCGGATGGGTTTCTGCCTGTGTGCAGTGGAGGCGGAGGAATTCCAGTGGTGAAGTCCAATGGATTCTACGAAGGGGTGGATGCAGTGATAGACAAGGATCTGGCATCTTCACTTCTTGCGAGTTCAGTCAGTGCTAGAAGGCTTGTAATTCTCACGGACGTTGAAAATGCATTTCTGGCTTATGGAAAGCCGGAACAGGAGGCAATAGGCATTGTGAACCTGGACAAAATAACGGCTTACTCTGAAAGTGGTGCATTTGCAAAGGGAAGCATGGGTCCAAAGATTACAGCAGCAATCAGGTTCATACGGTCAGGAGGAAAAGAGGCCATAATAACGTCACTGGATAATGCAAAGGCGGCTCTCGCGGGAAAGGCTGGAACAATAATCAGGCCATGAGGCCACTTTCAGCTCTTTTTCCACCTGGTTCCAGATTTCGAAATTCTACCGGTTCTCTCCATTACCGTAAGGACATGTTCGAGTACATTGTTATCAATATCAAGGTCGTAATCATTTTTCAGTGCACCTTTCAGTTCGCTAGTAGTCATGGGCGAAACCATGGTCCTTCCTGATAGATTATCCAAGTCCTCGTGGATATTCCATGGGAATATGAACCATGTCCAGTTACTGTTATCAATCTCCTCGGCATAAAAATCTGGGACGAATTTTGATCGGTTTATGTGAAGTAAAGCTGCCGTCCTTACCTCTATGGGTGAAAACTCTGAGATATATTCCTTAGCGAGAGTCATGCTTTCACCGGTATCTGTTATGTCATCAACAAGCAGCACCCTCTTTTTTTCCAGGAACAGTACAGATCGGTTTTTTATGGAAGCCTTTCCATCGACAGCAGCGGTAAGTCCCCAGTGTTCAGTCTTTACACTCTGGAGGTCCTTTATCCACATCATGTCAGACAGGATCCTTCCTGGGACCAATCCACCGCGTGATATTCCAACTATTGCGTCCGGCTTAAATGAAAGCGATACTTTCTCCCTTATGCTGTCGCACCAGGTTTCAATTTCATTCCACGAAACAAGTTTAGCTTTGAATTGCATACAGTACCCATCAGGAGAACGCATTACCGGTTAAATTATTTCTGATACTCCCCAATTTAGGAAATATCTGAGCCAAGTCATAATAGTCCTGCCTGACACGTTTCATACTGGTAATTACTGCGCGAGCCATAGTAGCGGGAAGGCAGTTATACACGAAGTAGCAAATGGTTATATATCTTTTTCATTTATCTAAGATCATGGCGATAAGTGGATTGGATATCTTTTTGATATTTATAGCTATAATTATTATAATTATACTGCTATCTGGAATACACATCCTGAAAGAATGGGAAAGAGCACCTGTACTTACACTAGGTAGGTACAGTGGAATGAAGGGCCCGGGTCTGATATACGTGACTCCGATTATAAGTAAGATAACTGCGGTTCTTTCCACCAGGATACAGGCAGTTGCATTCAAGACGGAATCTACTTACTCAAAGGATAACGTGCCTCTGAATGTCGACGCAGTAATGTATTTCCAGATAATCGACCCTGAAAAAGCGATATTGAACGTTGAAAATTACGCGACTGCCACGAACCTGTCTGCCCAGACTACACTAAGGGAAGTTCTCGGAAAATCATCTTTCGATGAAGTCCTGTCGGAAAGAGAAAAACTTGGTGAATCTGCAAGGGAGATAATAGATGAGAAAACTGAGCACTGGGGAGTTAAGGTCTCGTCTGTAGAGATCAGGGATGTGATAGTTCCGCAGGCACTTCAGGAAGCTATGTCAAGACAGGCTTCGGCTGAAAGGGAGAGAAGATCAAGGGTAACATTAGCAGTGGCTGAGGTCGAAGCAGCGCAGAAGATGGTCGAAGCAGCTGCTCAATACAGCTCCAACCCCACGGCTTTCCAGCTCAGATGGCTGAACATTCTTTATGAAATAGGACTGGAAGGGAAAGGCACACTAATGATGGTACCGTTCAACACTCCAGTTGCCGGTGGCCTCACCTCAAACCCAATCAGCGTTATGGGCCTTTCTGATATTGTCAGCAAGACAAAGGGAAACCCGGATTCTGATAACAAGACCCAGTAATATTCTAACCAGACACCATTTTAAAAATTTTTATTATTTCTTCTGTAGTAAGCGTGTCGGGCCGTCTCTCTGCAAGATCAACAGGAAACGAGTCCAGAATGCTCCTCAGCATCTTTCTCCTATTTGAGAACAGCTTAACGAGCAATTTATCGAAACTCAATAAGTCCAGATCGTAAAACTCTGTTTTCTTCTCAAGCGATACTATCGTTGAATCAACTTTCGGTGCAGGACTGAATAGCGATCTCGGCACAGACCTGAGTTTTGTAATCCTGAAGCTTAGGGAAGCGTTGACGCTCAGCCTTGAATACTCGCTCTCTCCTGGATTAGCGACAAGCCTGTTTGCAAACTCTTCCTGGACCATGAGTATGCAACGTTTGAAACTGAATTCCCGCAGGTGAAAGATAATCGGGGACGAAATGTGGTAGGGTATGTTGCCTATAATCTTGTCGTAATTTCCCGGGGGAAAATCCAGAAAACTCTCTTTCAGGATTTTTACGTGTCCTGCCTTAATCTGGGGGCTGAACCCGTCCATGAGGTTCGCATACAGGACATGATCCGGTTCGAGTGCAGTAACGTTGGAGAATGCGTTTACTAGTTCAGAGGTGATAATGCCGGGACCAGGTCCTATTTCCAGAACGCTTTCGCCAGGCTCTGGATAAAGACTTTCAACCTCAAACCTGGCAACATCCATGCTCTTGAGGAACACCTGGCCGTATTTTCTGCTGGGTATTCTGCTCGATTTCATCTTGCTACAAATATGCGATGTTTCTCAAACCTGTCCTGAAGCTCATCCACAATCCTTCCAGCAATCATTTTCTGTGGGTTGTGTATAGTCTTCACTCTGGTTGTCAGATCATTGAAAGAATCGAACCTTTTTTTCTTTCTCTCTTCTATTATGGTCCACATGGTCTTGTTTCCAAGTCCAGGAAGAAGTTCAAGGGAGTGCATTCTCGTGTTTATGGATTCTGCCTCATTGAAAAATTTCACGAACCTTTCCTCCTTCTGGTTCACAATGGATTCGAGAACAAAGGGCAATTCATTGACTGCAGCGCTTGTCAACTCCTTGTATGATATTCTCCTCTTAACAGAAATAATCTTTGTACGCAATTCGGGATTCTTGCCGATGTATATTTTCTCCCCTACAGATATCACGGCGTTTGGTTTTGGAACAATTTCCAGGAGCTTGAATTCCTCTTCTCCAACTGCCAGTACAACTGGTGAGCTCCTGTAACCTCTTTCTTCAGGGCGACCCTGAGGCAGATAGTCTAAAACATATACATATTCTTCCAAAACTTACACACTCCCAGCTAAGCGCTATAGTAATTCAAAATAGCTTAAGAGCGTATTTAAATCTTTTTCAGAAATTATTATGCCGTAAGACGAGAGAATACTGGTGAATTCTTCCTTGCTTTTGGGAACCAGGTCTATCAGTTTTTTGAGGACTTTTTCCGGAAGATCCACTGTCTCGAGCACGTCCTTCTCTATTTTCTTGTTCTTCTTCGGGTCAACCTTAACGAACTTTTCAAGATAGGCAAGGCTTTCTCCCTCTATCTCGGTATGTTCCTTCTTCTCTGATAGTATCTTGAACACTTCGCCCATGGAAAGATAACTTTTTTTGATCATTGTCCCTCTATCTTAATAAGATGAACCGGGGCTGCAAGGATGTTCTTGGTAACGCTTCCTGATTTGATCGTCAGGATGTAGCATCTACCTTGCTTTCCAGATATTCTTCCCGTGTATCCATGGAAGTTGTGGAATGGGATGCCAGAATGTATAGACGGGTTTATCTTGATTGCTGCAAGATCGCCCACATTGAATTCCTTTAGCATGGAATTTACCGTAGGCATGCCTCTCTGTTTTATCTTCTTGGTCATTTTTTTTCTTGACCCAGCTCTTGGGCCGTGCGACATTTTGGTCATTTATTTTTCACTCCTGTGTATCTTGACTACATCCAGTTCAGAGACCACGACATCACTTCCATATACTGAGGACATGCTTGGATCCGTTCTACCCATATCCCCATTTATTAGTTCCTTTATATATGTTCCTGATTCGGCCGTTATTTCCAGGGTAGCCTTGTTTCCTGATATTTCCAGTATCTCCACATTCAGGATTTTTCTCTCTCTCACCAAGTCTGCCCTGCGTCTCATTACTCTCTGTGGGGTTCTCTGATATATAACTCTTCCACTTAAATATTTCTTTGCGTATTCAATTTTAGGGACATCAAAATCCATTTCACTCTGCACTACTACCCTGTAAGTCTTAAAGTGCATCTCAGTCTTTACCCTTTTGACTTCGGATGCATCCGTAAGCCTGAGATCCGAAACTATAACTCCCAGATTCTGTCCGTTTATCATATTTTGCAAAGCATCCAACTCAATATGTCTAACTGATGGAGAGTACGCTTCGATTACAAACTCCCTTCCATTACCAAGCATCCTCACATCTACGTCTTCCCTTCCAGCCGCATGAAGGTAATAATTTCTGCTGGCTGTTAGCTTCTTAATTGGTTCACCAATAATTGACTCCACTGATTCATGTACGTCGGTATCATGAATCCATCTTGTCTGGGGGAGGTCTCTTCTCAATTTCTGATATGTGCCTCCAACATACACACTCTTGGAATGAATCTCGACGGAATCGTATTCCGTATCAATAAGTATGTTCATGTCTGGGCTTTCAAAGTCAGCTTCCTTCCCGGTAGCTGAGGAGAAGAACTTACCGAATTCCCGATTGAACTCTTTCTTGATGCTTTCGCCCACAGATCCATACTCCTTCTGTATCTCAAGTTCCCTTTGGATAATATCTGCTGGAAACCTGGATCCAATCAGGATCGTATTATAATCATAACCGGTGATCTCTGAATTTACAATTTCCAAGTATTTACTGAACTCAGTGAAAATGCCATGACATATGGGGCAACTCTTCTCTTCATTTTCGGTGACTGGGTTCTCCATGATGGCCTTAAGCGAGAAGAGGATCATTCTTCCCCTCTCATAATTGGTAAGTCCCGTCTCTATGGTGGCAAAAACCCTTCCGATACACCGTACGCAGAGACCTTGCTGCAATAGCCCGGATAGATCTCTCATTGCTTATCGAGCGATGATGACCTTTTCAATGGATGGCCTTTCCTTGACAAAAACCCTTGAACCGCACTCGCACTCTATTTCTGCAGTGCCAAAGGATTTTTCAAGGGGCCGTCCACATCTGATGCATTTATACATTCTGCCTCATCTCTTCTACGACAGTGGGGGTATATTCTGGAGTATATGAACCGCCTGCAAACTTGTATCCACAGTGCCTGCATTCCCAGATTCCAGAAGCGACTCTCTCAACTTTCGTCTGTTTGCAAGACGGACACTTGTAAAGCATTATCTTCTGGCGGTATATGTCAAGCCATTCCCTTTTCTTCTTAACTCCGTATCTGGGGCCAAATCTACCTGCTGCCCCAACCTTTAATGTTCTCTTGCTCATTTAGATCACTTCAGGTATTTTTCCCTGATTATGCTACCCGTATCGCTGCTCATTTTTATAGCTTTTCTAATTTCATCAAGCTCGAAATAACCAAGGTCCCCTTTTTGCATGGCACGTATGTGTCCATCTTCCGTTGTGGTTATCGTGACCCTTGTAGTGGACATCTGTTCCTCCTCAAGGTCAGGATCACATACCATAACATCATCCAGTTTCACTATGGTAACAGAAACTGGCGTATTGTTAATCGGTAGCTGGGTATCTTTTCCTCCATACTTTGAACCTGGGACTACAGCAGTCTTGAGTGCGGCAACCGCTCCATAGCTGCATGCATCGAAGAGATTTCCGTCGTAGTCTAACACGTTGATATCCACGAACACAACCCAGACCTTTTTTCCCGGCTCTATAACAAGCTTCTCAAAATCGACCATCTTTGACTCTCTTATGCCTCTATCAACAACCCTTGCAACTTCTATGGACATCTCGTTTGGGGGGCCAGACTCAAAGGTCGGGAAAGCCATTGGCAAAAGTTCAACGTTTGTAGTGAATACTCCCAGATTTGGGGTGTCCGGGAACGGCTCACCTGCATCTATCTTTACTCCAACAAGTATCTTTGTCTTTCCCAGTTCAACAAGTGCTGATCCATTGGCCCTTGGCACATAATTTGTCTGGATCCTGAGTTCTCTATACTCGTCCGGTTTCCGGCCATCGCCTCTTCTCCCTTCCTTTATCTGTTTCGTTATGAAGCTCTTCTTGATTTCGGAGAGAACTCCAAGTGCATCTTTAGGCATTTTACTCACCCTGTTCCTTTTGTTGAATCTCGTATTTCTTGGTAAGAGCTTCCCTCTGGATCTGAGCTATTCTCTTGGTCGCCTTCATTATCATTGAAGTGGCTTGCTCAAACTCTTCCACCGACAGGTCACCATCCATCTGCATCAGGACTACCCTGTCACTTTTTGGGAGTATTCCCATTGGCAAGTCAGCCTGTCCAAAATTATCCTCTTCCTTTGAAAGATCAAGGACGATCTTGTTTCCGACCTTTCCTGCAGTGCATCCCACAACCATATCTCTCATTGGTATTCCAGCGGCAGCTACGGCAACAGAAGCGGCCGTAAGTCCAGCTATTCTGGTGCCGGCATCTGCCTGCAGCACTTCAATAAACACGTCTATTTGTGCCCTTGGGAACAGTTCTACCATAATTGCGGCCTCAAGTGCCTCCGAGACGACCTTCGAGATCTCCACAGACCTTCTGTCCGGTCCAGGTCTTTTTCTTTCGTCCACGGAAAATGCGGCCATGTTATATCTCGCCTTGACTATAGCCTTGTTGATATCCTGGTTGTGTTTAGGATAGGCTTCTCTTGGTCCATAAACTGCAACCATTATCTTATTTCCTCCCCACTCTATAAATGAAGATCCATCTGCCCTGTTCAGTACGTTTGTCTCTATCTTTATTGGTCTTAACTCATCTGGCCCTCTTCCGTCGAGCCTGATGTTATTTTCGTCGATTAACTTTATATCACTTGCTGTTCCCATCTATTTCACCCTTCTTTGATTCCAGATATGCTTCCATTCTGTCCGTAAGGCCAACGGTATGCGCTTCGTTCTCGACCATCTTTATTGCGTCAATGGCGATCATAATGTTCTTCGGGATCCCGTCCAGCCATATCAGCCCATTCTGGCCCACTACTATGCGCGTGCCGGTTGCATCCTTTATCATATTCACCATCGATCCGCCTTTTCCAATTATTCGTGGTACCTTTGGCGCAGGAATCGAGATTATGTGGCCACCCTCAAGTTTTCTCAATCCTGCATCTTTAAGTGTTACCCAACTCTCCCTCAGTTCATTTATGCTCATTATTTTTCCGTATATATAGTCCCCAATTGCCAGATACCTCTTGATATCTCCGGCTGACGTTCTCCAGGGGGTGTCATTCATGTGCAGCAGGGAATGATATGGAGAATTTATATCAACAGTCCACATGGATGGGCCGATTTCCAGTATCTTTCCTATTATCTTATCATCTTTTCTTGGGAAATAAGGTCCAGTGAAAGGAACAATATCAATAAACTGCTCATTTCGCTGCACTATACCAAAGTACTCTGAGCAGTATTTATCCTGTCCACACTTATAGGCGCCGTTTCGAACCTTTTCATTGGTCCTTTCTATTTCGTCTCCCGGTATAACTATCTGTTTGGTTTCTGTCATTGCTTCACCTTTATTTATCGCCTCAGACCACAGACCTAATCCATCACGTGCATGGCAATGAGGAAAACAGAATGACTCTGCTTCACTTAAAGCGCTCTACAAAGTGGTCCGGCAATATTTTTCAATTCTCTCTCTGTTCTAAAACATAGTTAAACAATATATATTTCTTGCTACGTATCATTTTTATCTCATTTGAAAAAAACTCATTTCTTCACAATTCTGATGTCTATGTTTCCTTTTGCTTTTCTTGAAAGATTGCTCATAATTTCTCCCTGCATCCCTGCAGGCACTTCGATCACGCCCATCCATGAACCGTCATTCCCCCACTCCTCCTTCATTATATACCCGCTTCTAGCTAGGTCTCCATAGACCTTTCCGTAAGCGTCTCCAGTGAGTTTCACTGCCAGCTTTGCCTTTTCCATCCTAATAGGTATGATTGGCTTGAGGAGTTTAAGCACGCCGTTCAATTGATCCTCTGCGGATTTGAAAGGGTCAATGTGAACTTTCGCATCCTCCATTGCCTGGGCAATCCTCAGTGGCGGGTGAGGAGCATTTGTCTGTGGGTTTATCGACTCCCTTGATATCATCTCTATAATCTGCTTTGTCCTTTTCTGAAGCATTTCTTTTCGCTGCTCGGTCGTTAACTGAATCTGTCCTTTTTTCACTATCTCCGATGCAATTTCCTTGATATCTGTTGTTCCGAAGACTTCGATAAGAGATTCATCTCCGACCTTATCCCCCTTTCTTGCATCCTTAAAGACGGTGTCGCTTGCAAGGTCCACATTAATGTCAAAGTCACCTGATTTTATTCGTTCAGTGGCGTTTGGATCTACAAGAATTTCAAATTTGTGCCCGTGGGATTCAAATCTGGCCACTATTGAGTCTTCAACCTTGACCATATGGAGTGGATATTATGTAAATATAAAAAGTTCCTTCAGAATCTGGCATTCAACTATCTCTTTAACATTTAGGGACAAATTATCGAAAAAGCACCTAAAGGGTCTAGATATTTATCCTTACCGCAGATCCCCGTTTTATCAGAAGATTGGCAAAACTCTCATTGAGATATATGATATCATTGGATCTCAGGTAATAATTTCTATCAGGCTGGGCAATCGGTGGTTGATCTTCAGTGATCCTGACAGGAACCATGTTCTGCGCTCTCGAGGTATCTTCCTTAATCAGAGATTTGCTTTCTTGCGGGGGAACAACAACTTCATTTGCGGGTGCAGTTTCCGGAACAATTTCTCTCTTTTTCTCCTCGGTTTTCTGCAGAATACGGTTGAACTCATCCTGCATGCCAACGTGGAGTTTGGTTAGAAAATCCCTCTCCTCTGGAGTAAGTAATTCAATAAGATCAAGGCCTATGTCATAAATTGACAGAACAGCTATTTTCTCAAACCTCTTCTCAAAGAAAGCCTTAAAGTCGCTCTCAATGTTCTTAATTCTCTCATTGACCTTGATATAATTAGTGATATCATTGGAGTGGAGATATCCATCCGCTTCAAATCTCAACGAGGTAAGCACCTCAACAAGTCCCTTGTAAAAACCATGATCGAGTTTCTTGATCTTCCTGGACTTTGTCTCTACCCTGAGCATGGATTTCAATTCTTCCGTGAATTTATCAACCTGTGCCTGGGTAAGAGACATACATGACCATAATAGGGATTTATAAATATGTTAGGTGGTAATCAAAAAGGCTACTGCCTGAAACTATATATTTCTCGCATATAGGATAAATCGATCATGTCAGCTTGTCCGTACCGTAGACACTTGAAGGCAAGTCGATGAAAATGTTGTAAAAAATTTCTTCCCAGTTCTCATTTTCTGCCTTTATCATCATCGCCCTTTTAGGAACGGAATCTGCAGGAATCACCTTGTCCGGCTTACTGCGGTCGTCAACATAGTCTGTTTCAAGCATAAAGGATTTGCCGATCCTCAAAGCTTCGTGAACATTTCTTCTGCTTGCCAGTATGGAGGCTGTAACTCCAGAATTCCATGCAAGGTTCTCCGGCTTTTCGTGATGCTTTACGATGCGGTGGCTGTCCATCCCAGTACTGTATGCCATTTCTTCCAGCTGCCTGAGGGAATTCTTATCAAGATCTTCAGTGTGGAGCACCACTGCGCAGCTGACATCCTTTGCTTTTTCCATTGCATATCTTATCATGCTGTTGCAATCACCAAAAACGCTCTCAGGCACAGGAAAATGCGGCCTGCCAATTTCTCCAATTGCATTAGCCATCCCCTCCTGAATAAGTTTTGATGCAAGGTCTATTCCCTTCGTCATTTCCTCAACTGGATCCATGCCTGCCTTTTCAAAGTAGAAATAGTCAAGCGGGTAAGGTCCTATTGTTACAAGGGAAAAAATCGAAGATTTTTTCATAACCAAATCCGCTAGCCTTATGGTTTCCGAAAATATTGAATTATAATATCCGCCAGGAGGTAATGAGTAATCTGGGAGATTTACGAGATTGAAAGCAGTTCCACCTGCTCTCTCAAATTTGTGGACAGCTTCCATAAGGAAACCATCTTTCCTGAGATGCATGTGATCATCGAATATGGCGCTCAACGAAAACGCATTGGTCATATCCTTATGAAATTTGCCAATATGCAGGGCATGGCATTCAATTCAGATGGACCGTTTGCACAGAGGAAATAATTAAAGGCACGCCATGCGAAAAATATGAAAAAGGTTTATTATTGGAATATCCTATGGGGATAAGGTGAATTAAATGCAGCAGGGACAGATGGCATATGACAGAGCTATCACGGTGTTTTCGCCGGATGGTAGGCTGTTTCAGGTTGAATACGCAAGGGAAGCCGTTAGAAAAGGCTCCACCGCACTAGGCATAAAATTTAGCAACGGGGTAGCACTGATCTCGGATAAGAAAATCAGGAGTAGGCTGGTTGAACAGAATTCTCTAGAAAAGATTCAGTTTATTGACGATTATGTTGCCTCAGTAACATCTGGACTGGTCGCAGACGCAAGAGTACTTATTGATTTTGCAAGAATGACTGCCCAGCAGGAAAAAGTAACTTATGGATCGCTGGTCAACATTGAAAACCTTGTCAAGAAAGTAGCTGATCAGATGCAGCAGTATACTCAATATGGCGGAGTGAGACCATACGGTGTCTCCATGATTTTTGCTGGAATGGATAACCTTGGCCCAAGACTCTTTGACTGTGACCCTGCTGGAAC
>JAJYUG010000037.1 GCA_021792655.1 Thermoplasmata archaeon
ATTCATTAGCTAAGTACAGGTCAGAGCCAAAGGTACCCGGAGATGTGCTGTTTATGAGGTTCCCAAGCATTCCGGTGCTTCTCATGAAGTTGACGCTGAAATTGAAGTCGCTTGACCAGGTTGTCGCGCTCATGGCACTGTTCACTGTGTTCGATTGAACCAGCTTCTCTGCAGTGGTGAAGTTAATTGGCTGTGACTTGAGTATGCTGACTTCGCTTGAAACAAGCGACGTGAAATTTCCCTCAGAAATATTGGCAGATCCGATGTAGAAGCCGGCAATTATGTTCTTGCCATAGACCGCATATATTGCGTTTTCATAATACCCGTTCATGGTCTTATTGCTAACAAACTCATATGCTGCACCGGAAACAATGCCATAATGGACATAGTTTCCATGGGTGTTGCTAATGTAGGATGCATTCTTGGAAAGCGTCTCGTTGATGAACTTAGTATAATTCACGGCGGAGAATTCCATGTATCCGAACAGCAGTGATCCGTTATGGGCAGGTGTTCCAAAGCCCGCGAACTGGAAGTACCTCAGCTGGGCTGCAGAGTTGTTGATGGTCTGCATGCCAATGCCGCCGTTTGACCCGCCAATGCCAGAAAATAAGTCCTGCAGGTTGCTGATATTGCTCAGTCCGCCAGTTACGTTGTAACCCTCGTACCATTTGCCACCCATGGAACTGTTTACTGTATTGGTGGAAACTACATTCATTCCGCTCAGTGTCTGCGGAGTAGATGATTTTGAACCGGTGAATAACGAGGGGTTACTGTAAGCCAGGTATCCAATACCGCCCACAATTATAATTGCCGCAACGATAATAACTATCGCATTGCTTTTCATAGTGAAGAACCAGTATCATTTAATATAAATACTTTCCTGACTGATCTATTTATAAGCATAAGCTGCACATCACATGAAGAAACCACTACCAAAAGCCGTTCATTCAAGCTTTATCATAACCCTTCCAAGATTCCTGCGGTTTCTGATCTCTTCATATGCAGAGTTTATTTTATCCAGCGGGATTTCCATGTTTGATACGGCTTTAACTTTTCCGGCTGCAGATAATTCCAGTGCTTTCTTCATATCTTCCCTGGTAGAACTGATGCTGCCGAATATTCTGTTCCCCTTGAGTATAATCAGCCCAAGAGGAAGGTTGACGGGATCGGGGATCACATTTCCAATTACTGCCATTCTCCCGCCAGTTTTCAAGCTCCTGAGGGCACTATCAAAGGTGGGTTTCCCTACGCTCTCAAGCACAACATCAACCCCTCCATCGGACAGGTCCTTCACTTTCCTGCTGAATTCCTCTCCTGAATACACAACATGGTCTGCCCCTGCGGCGAGGATCTGTTCCGTTTTCCACTTTGAGGACGTTTCTGCAATAACCCTTGCCCCAAGCGCCTTCGCTATTTGTATGGCGTGCATCCCTACTCCTCCGCCGGAACCTGTGAGCAGGATGGTCTCTCCTTCCTTTATTCCAGCCTCGACCCTGATCGCGTGATAGATCATGCCCGTTACGCAGGCAGATATGGCAGCTTCATGATTTCCCACACCATCCGGAACGTGTACAACAGATCTCTCTGAAACCTTGACATATTTCCGGTATGAACCATCAAGCAGTTCTCCGAAAGTCTTCTTATTGGGGCAGAGATTCTCACGGCCAGACCGGCAAAATTCGCACTGTCCGCACGGTATGTAAATGAGGCTGGCTACCCTCTCTCCAACTTTGAATCTTGATACATCCGGCCCAATTTTTACTATCTCTCCCGCAATTTCATGCCCTGGAACTATTGGCAATCTCACTCTTGGGAAAAATCCATCCATGGTAAGAATATCACGAAAGCACACACCCGTGACTTCCTGCTTGACAATTATCTCATCGCCAGCTGGATCCTCAATTTCACTTTCACCAATCCTCAACGGATGCTTCAGCTCATCGAGATATGCAGTCTTCATGCCCTTGTATCTGATTCGCATATATATCCAATTCCGCACAAATATAATATCGCAGGTTTTGATATGGCAGCGTCTTGAAAATCAGGGGAATTATTTTCGACCTTGACGGAACTATCCTTAACTCGTTTGATTTTCGTATACTGGCATGGAATGGGGCATTCAGGAAGTTTGGAATCACCCCGAAGGAAGACGAGCTCAAGCCCCTGATAGGTCTTCCGGGATCGACCCTTGCGGCCAGGTACTCCAGCGATCCCTATAGCGTGGAGATGGAAGAGGAAAGGATATTTGCGGATCATCTCCCTGAAATCTCGCTTTTCCCGGACGTACCGGGCACTTTTATGGAACTCGAGCGGAGAAACATAGGCACGGTTATCGTCACCTCCTCCAGGAGGAAACTGGTGAATATGATAAGGCTGCCCACGAGCCTGGTGGTTACAATAGATGATGTCAAGCACGGGAAGCCGGATATAGAGCCCTATGTAAAGGCAATGCAACTCCTCGGCATAGCGGAACCCGGTGCAATAATGGTTGTGGGGGATGCATTGACGGACATGATACCAGCCAGGAAGCTTGGCAACCTAGCGGTCCTGATCAAGCATGGAAGAAGGTTTGACACGGATATCCCGAATTATGAGATAGATGAGGTGTCAGAGATTCTTGGTCTGCTTGATCAGCCTTAGGCGCCATTACAAAAGTATCCTTAAAGTGACAGGTTTTGCAGTCTTTCCAGCGACAATGTTGCATTATTCTGCTGATGTGGTGGATCAGAGGATAATTGGGCGGCCCAGGGACTGGATTCGGTTAAGGCATACCCTTTCCGTTCGAATCAGTTTGGGTAAGGGACTTCAATTCATTCAATGATCTTTCCCTTATCTTCCTCGGGGTATCGTATTGGCCAGTGACAATGCCGCCGCTCAGGTATTTCTTCATCAGGGTTTTCATTTCTCCGCCGCAGGTGCACTGCAGGTTACCCTGACCGAATGGGACAACTCTCAGGCTGTTGCACGATCCGCACCTGAGGACGTCTTTCCTGCCTGAAAATTTTCCCTTCTTAGTGCCGGATTTGCCTGCTATCTCCACTATATCCATCGCAAAATCAAAGGGCTTTGCTGCCGATATTGATGTCCCCACTCCAAACGCGTCAGCTCCAGCTTTCCTCAGCTCCATGACAGAATTCTCATCCAGTCCGCCAGAGACCATTATCTTCACTCTGGAATAGCCCCTCAGGTCCAGTTCCCACCTCACTTCCCTTACTATGGCGGGGAAGCTACCGCGGCGTGAGGAAGGTGTATCCAGCCTTATGTAATCTATTTCAGGGAATGTTTCTGCGGCTTTAAGGGCAGCAAACTTTTCATCGCTGAATGTATCGATAAGCACTGTCCTGCTTCCTGGTGGTGAGCTCTTTACCACACTCTCCCACGCATCATGATCTCCAAGCAGCAGTGAGAGAGCGTGGGGCATGGTGCCTACGGGCCTCTCGCCAATTACCTCCGCTCCGAGTATTCCGGATACGCCATCTGCTCCACCAATGAAGGCAGCACGGTCTATCATTGGTGACAGGGCAGGGTGCATACGCCTGATGCCGAATGAGTAAAATTTTGCATCGCCAGCTGCAAGGCGGATCTTTGAGGATTTTGTGGAAATTCCCGATGACTGGCAGAGAAATCCTAGAATGGATGTTTCACACTTGCCGAATTCGGAATAATCGCCCTCTATCCATGCAAAAGGCACGGGTATTCCCTTTGGATCCCTGGGATTCAGCACTGTTCCCTCAGGTATTGCGTACAAGTCCACGTTTTTACCCTGAAGCAGGTTTATCACCTCGTCCAGCCCGGAAAAATTAATCCACGTATCCAGTGGCCCGGACACAGTTACCTCAGAAACGACTTTTTCGCTCCCGCTTATTTTTTCGATTGAACTTATTGATCTTTCGAAGTAAACGTCGGAAGCCTGGCATGTACTGATCTCCTCATCCGTTGCAACGTTGAATTTTCTAGCTGTCATAAAATCTCACTCAAAGCATCCTCTGCATTTATTATCCGGGCTCCATAATTCTTTCGCATATTTTCCAGCGCGATATTGTGATTCCCATCAGCTATGGAGGAGCATAGGTCTGAAATCACGCTGATGGAATAGTTCCTGAAGAACGCCCCTGCAGCTGTGTGCAGGACGCATATGTCGGTTGAGATCCCGCTGAGGAATATGTGCGATATTCCATTTGCCCGCAATACACCGTCCAGATCGGAATCATAGAAGGAATCAAAATGCCTTTTGGTGATTCTATGTCCTCCGAATGATGAAAGTCCCCTGACGAGCATGCTGCCTTCTGTTCCAGCAACGCAGTGCCTGCCCCATACAGCAAATTCAGGGTCATTCTCAAGATGCGTGTCCATTGTGAATATCAGGGGCAGTGTGTTTCCGACTTTCTCAAGGAATTCCGCAGTCTTCTCCGCAGTCCGCACTGCCCGTTCATTTCCAAATACGCCTGTGACAAAGTCATTGACAAGATCCACAACAACAAGGGCGCTTCCTGTTTCTGTCTTTTTCACGACCTTCGCCATTCAGTAACACCTTCCCTGTCTTCCAGTATTATTCCATTCCTGAAGAGAATTTCCCGTATGGCATCTGAAACTGTGAACATCTTCTCCCCCCGCATCTGGTTCCTGAGACTGATCAGGTCATCAACCAGTTTCACCGGAATTCCCTCCTCAGATTTCTCTTTCAGTATCCCCATAAAGGAATTCATCCAGTTGAAGATTCCCAGGTAAGATCCAGCACTTTCAGCGTCCATGGAGTCTATTCCCCGGTTTATCTCAGTTGTCATTTTCATGATCTCTGCAAAAAATTCCCTTGCGTCAAAGTCGTTGTCCATCATTCCCTGCAACTTTCGGATAATACCCTGGAGGTCAGTATACAATGATGCGCGTCCACCCGCCTTTATAACCAGTTTGTCATAGGTTGTCTGTATCCTTTTCAGGGTTTCTGAACTTTCCTTGAGGGCGGCATCCGAGAAGATCATTGTGCTCCTGTATCCTGAATTCAGGAAATAGAATCTGATTTCCTCCCTGCTGTGGGACCTCATTACCTGATCAATGGTGATGAAGTTCTTCAGGGATTTTGACATCTTGTTACCGTTTATGTTCAGCATCCCAACGTGCATCCACACGCTGGCCAGGGATGGCAATCCGCTGATTGCCCGCATCTGCGCGATTTCAGCTTCGTGGTGTGGGAAAATCAGGTCCGAGCCTCCGCCATGGATGTCGTACGATGGACCGAAATGGCACTCCGTGATCGCAGTATCCTCGATATGCCAGCCTGGCCTGCCTTCTCCCCAGGGGGAGTTCCAGTAAGGTTCGCCGGGTTTCCTGAACTTCCACACGGCAAAATCTCCAGGATCCTCCTTATTCTCGTTCACCTCGACCCTCGCGCCCGCCTCAATGTGATCGATGTCCTGTCCTGAGAGTTTTCCATAGTCCGCGAATTTTCGGATTCTATAATAAAGCCCGTCGTCTGTGGCATAGACGTAACCAAGATCCTGCAGCCTCTGGATCTGGCTGATTATTTCATCTAAGTACAGGGTAGCTCTGGCGTATATGTTTACGCTATCAATCCCGAGCTTTTTCATTATATCCATATAGAGGGAATAATACCTCTCCGATATGTCACGGTAGTCGCTTCCCTCTTCTGCGGCCCTGTTTATAATCTTATCATCGATGTCTGTTATGTTCTGGAGGTAAAATACGGAATAGCCTCTTGCCCTGAGATATTTTGCAACCATATCAAAGAAGACATATACCCTTGAGTTTCCAACATGCGGAATGTCATAAACAGTCGGTCCGCATACAAACATGTTGATCCTGCCCTTATGCAGTTCATGAAACTCGGTCTTTCCCCTCATAGTGTCCTTTATTTGCATTTGAGGCCGATGCTGTATGTAGTGAGCGTATTAATATTTAACAGAAGCCATTAAGATATCACGTAAGGCATTCTCTTGAATGGCTGCAACATGTATTAATATAAAATATAAATCTTCAATCGTGAAACCAGAAGAAAATGCCCATTTCATTGCCATTGCAAAGAAGGGAATAGCCTCCCGTGGATCGGGTTATCTACAGAAGCTATGCGAGGATCTGAAAGCTTACAACGGAAAATACAACTGGGTTGGAGTTTACATTGTTTCAGGTGATAAACTGGTCCTGCACAGTTATGCAGGCGATCGTACTGAACACGAACAGATAAGCATTGGAGACGGGCTATGCAGCCAGGCCATAGTACGGAATGCCATAGTGAACGAGGCAGATGTTCATTCAAATCCAACTTATCTCGCCTGTTTCATAAACACTAAATCAGAACTTGTAGTCCCGGTGAGGCATGGCGGGAAGCCTGTTGGAGAGATAGACATAGACTCGGATACCAGAAGCGCTTTTCACGGTGAAGATGAACGGTTTATCTCCGAGATTGCAGAGATAATCGCAGGCGCTGTCAGTTCCATAGCTAAATAAGGAAGGATCCTGGACATATCAGGTAGTAATTCCATGAGTCATTTCAATGCCACACAAAAAAGGATAATAAGTACGGGATCGGCAATCATCTCACTCCGGACTCTCGGGATATTCTTCTCCCTTCCTGTGTTTACAATATACGGCTATGAATTTTCATCTTCGCCGTTGATGGTTGGTCTTGCACTTGGCTCTTATGGAATCACTATGGCTCTGTTCCAGTACCCGATGGGCCGGCTTTCTGACAGGATCGGAAGGAAATACGTGATTTTCATTGGTATGATGCCCTTCATAGTGGGAAACCTGATCTGCTGGAATCCCGTAAATATTTACGGCCTCATAGCCGGGAGGTTGATTGCAGGCAGCGGGGCGGTGTCATCGACAGTAAGTGCGATGGTGCAGGAAAACGTCGATGAGAACCAGCGCAATTTTGCAATGGCCATGATAGGCATTCCGGTGGGACTTTCATTCCTGTTTGGAACGCTCCTCGGCCCGATAATTGGTGCAGCGGTTGGAATCCGCTGGATATTCTTCATAACGGCAGTCGCCGGCATGATTTCCATGGCCTCCGTCATGTTCATAAACCCGTCGCTCAAAAAAATAAGGGAAGGAACGCGGGGAAAGCTGAACTTCAATCACCTGTTGATGGCAGGATCCGGCCTCTTTATTTCTGCATACATGGCATATTTCTATTTTCACCTCCCGCTGGTATCGGAAAAATTTTTACCAGTATCTGATTTCTATGAATTTCTGCTGCCGTCACTTTTCATTGCAGGCGTGGTTGCTGTCCTGTCATCGATACTTGCGGACAGGGGCAAATTCAAAATAGTGGCTGTAGGATCGGTGATCATACTGGTCGCAAGTGCACCGTTTGTACTCTTCCTCTCTGCATCTGGCCTGTACTATCTCTTCTTCGGCAGCACCCTCTTCTTTATCGGGTACGCGTTGTACGATATTGCATTTCCCCCACTGGTTTCTCGCCTGTCGTCAACCGGCTATTATGGATCTGGCCTGGGGATTTTTAACTCTTTTCAATACGGCGGCCAGTTTGTCGGAGGATTATATGCAGGAGCGGTTCTTTCATTATACTCCAACAATTTTGTCTCTTCCTTAAACGCCCTCCTCATTATTTGCATGCTATTTCTGTCCCTTGCCTTCCTGCTGCTGGTTTTCAGGAATTTACAGGGCAGTTCATGAAAAGGCTGATTCAATCTTCCTGCTCGGTTTCAGAGAGCCTATGCAGAGTACCTTGCCGTTGCTTAAATCTATGGCTGAAATTGACGTGTATCTGATTTCAATGCCATAGCTGTCAAGTTCATTCATGCCCAGGTAATGGGCTACAGCAGCCCTTATGGGCAGGGCATGGCTGACATAAACATAGTTTCCCTCATGCTTTTCAAGCGTGCCGACCATTCGCTTGACCAGTGAGGACCACGGTTCCATGCCAAGTTCCTCCCTTCCGCCAAACGGCAGGCTCTGGAACGGCTTCCCATTGAAATCCCCTAGTCCTGACTCACGAATGTCCTCCAGGATCTCCACCCTTATTCCTGTTACCCTGGAAATAATCTCTGCAGTTTCCCGTGTCCTGAGTATTGGGCTCGAGAATATGCCGTCAATGCGGTAATTGCGCAGTATGTTCCCAATGCGCTCCGCCTGGCTCCTGCCCGATTCGGTGAGGTTGTAATACTCAAGCTCCTCAGATAGGATTCCCCGAACATTAGCCTCACTCTCCCCGTGACGGATGAGTATTGCCTTCTTCATCTGCTTTGTAATAGGGCACTGTCATATTAAACATGCTCGGACGGTTATGAATTCCACGGAGCATAACTGCCGGTTGACAGGGATGGCTTATTATTTGTGTCCCCCTTTCGGATCCGTTTACATGATTCCCTGAAAAAGCAGACCGGGATATATCTCCACTACCTCGGCGCTTACAGCATGAAAGTTTCGGTTGATTATCCTGCGAAGTAGGAAAATACGCTAACAAATGTTAAATATCCATATAGCAATGGGAATTCATATCATGAAAAATCACGAGAACAGGCTGATAAATGAAAAGAGTCCGTATCTCCTCCAGCATGCACACAATCCAGTAGACTGGTATCCATGGTCTGAAGAAGCATTCCAGCGGGCAAAGAATGAAAATAAGCCTGTCTTTCTGAGTATAGGATATTCGACCTGCCACTGGTGTCATGTGATGGAGCACGAATCATTCGAGGATGAAGAGGTGGCCGCTGCCATGAACCGCAATTTCGTATGCATCAAGGTTGACCGTGAAGAGAGGCCGGACATAGATAATTTTTACATGACCGCCAGCCAGATACTGACAGGTTCGGGAGGCTGGCCGCTAAACATGATCGTTACGCCAGACAGGAAGCCCGTATTCGCCATGACCTACATCCCAAGGAGGTCACGTGGTGAACAAATGGGAATCATAGAGCTGTCGGATGCAGTGGGGGAGCTATGGAAGAAGCAGGGAAATGATCTCCTGAAGAGGGCAAATGAAATTGTCTCGAAACTTGAAGCGCGGGTAGCATCTAGCTCTGGAAATCTCGTAGAAGAGAAATTCCTGAACGATTCCTTCAGGGAACTGAGCGAAAACTTCGACGAGCAGAACGGGGGTTTCGGTCTCTCACCAAAATTTCCAACACCACACTACCTGATCTTTCTCCTGCGGTATTTCCGCAGATACCGTAACGAAGCAGCACTTATGATGGTGGAAAGGACAATTGAGAAGATCAATCTTGGTGGCATACACGACCACATAGGCCATGGATTTCATAGATACTCTACCGACGCGGGATGGTTTTTGCCACATTTTGAGAAGATGCTTTACGATCAGGGCATGATAATGATAACCCTCGCTGAGCTGCAACAGGTCACTGGAAAGAAAGTCTACAGTCAGATGATCGGGGAACTGTTCTCCTTCCTCATGGCTGAAATGCACGATCCGCGAGGAGGATTCTTCTCAGCAATAGATGCAGACAGCGAAGGGGCCGAGGGCAAATATTATACATGGGCGTATTCTGAGATACTGGCTGTCCTTGGCGATGAGGAGGGAAGATTTTTTGCTGACATATTCAACGCAAACCAGATGGGCAACTACCATGATGAATCTACCGGAAGAAGCACCGGGAAGAACATCCTCTACATGGAGAAAGATATAGCTGAACTGGCCAGTCAGATGTCCCTGGAACCGAGTGCGCTTTCCCATAGGGTAGAGAAAGACCGGAAGAAGCTGTTTGAATATAGGTCCGGAAGAACAAGGCCACATACCGACGACAAGATCCTCACGAGCCTGAACGGGATCATGATATCCGCGCTCTCTCTTGGCTACAGGGCTACCGGCAACAGGGACATTCTTAAAGTCGCAGTGGAAACTGCCGATTTCATCCTCGAGAGGATGGACGCAGGAGAAAACAGGCTATTCCACACTTTCCGAGACGGTTCACCTGCAATTGAGGGATTCATTGATGATTATGCATTCCTGATAAGCGGGCTCATTGACCTCTATGAAGTCTCACTGGAGACCAAATATCTGGAAAATGCAGACAGGCTTAACAGAACTGCCATCAAGGAATTCCTTGACAGTGATAACTACGGGTTCTTCTTTACAGCCACCTACAGGAACGAGGTTGGGGGAAGGAGAAAGGAATCGTATGACGGTGCGATACCTTCAGGTAACTCTGTCCAGGTGCTGAATTTATTGCGCCTCTCGCATCTTATTGACGACGAGGGGCTCAGCGGTATTGCATTGAAATCTCTTAATGCCATGTATGGAGCGGTCTCGGAGGCGCCGGTTTTCCACCTGTACCTGATGTGTGCCCTCGATTTTGCCATCGGACCTACAACCCATGTAAAAATCATCCGCGGGGAGGACAGTAGTGGCGACAAAATGATCGAGATAGCCCAGGAGAATTATAACCCGAACATGACCATAACTGCAGCCGGAAAGGATGAGATTGAGTTCTATTCCACATTCATGCTGGAGCTTAAGGACAAAAATGATGGGAAGACAAGGGCATATGTATGCAAGAATTATACCTGTCTTCCTGAAACCACATCCATAGAGGAGTTCAGGAAGCAGGTGTCTTCATAATAGGTAACTATTTTCACGGAAGTGATGGGGAATCCGTTGCAATGGTTCCGTGCGTGGCCGTGTCAATAAGTTCGAGGTAGGAGATTGTCTGTGGCCCTGATGTGCTCTTGACCGTTATAACCGGATTCTCCCCAAGGTAATTTCCGGCACTCACGGTGATGTCCCATGGGGGGCTGGGTGCGGAGGAAGATCCTGATTGTACAGCAAAGCCGAGATTTATCTCCGAAACGGTTCCCGTGCTGTTTGTGATGAGCAGGTTAACATCAGATAGGGATATGTTGCCGTTGGGGCTTACTGAAGATATGTAGATCATGTACGATGAGTCAGTCTGGGTATTCAGGTCCGTGACCGTTAGCGAAGCAGTGGGTGTTGTGGACCCCAGGTACGATGTATATCCGCCAATAACCGAATAAAGTGTAGCAGCCAGAACTACAGTTATTGCAATCAAGAGAATTGTGGCTATTATGGGTGACACGGCATTATCTTCTTCATGCAATATCTCTTTCATTTCCTCATGTTCTCCGGTTCACTTATTACCCTTAATTAATATTAAAATCTTTCCCAATTTTTAGTTAAATATGGCTGACAAAATATATAGTAAAATATATTAATCCGGATTCCGGCCAGCGATGTATGCCTTATTGACAAAGTGCGTCCTGACGGCCTGCCCATCAAGCATTCCGGTAGCCAGGGAGAGGAGTCCGGTGAAGATGAGGGCTATATTGAGTGCAGGGAAATATATAATAGACACAAATTCCAGCACGAATGAGGAGGTCCAGAAAAGGCTGATCCAGAGCGATTTCCTAAAGTACCTGCTTCCCTTCTTCTCGTATATCCTGACGCTCTTTCCTGCCTTGATCCCAGATGCGAAGCCGATTATAAGCCCTGCTGGAATCAGTAACACGTAGGAGTGCAGCACATAAGCGGTGCCGAGGATCGACAGGTTCATCCCGATGGACTGATAGAACAGGTATATGGTGAAAACGGTATATACCATGGGAACAAACGCTACCCTGAAGAATGTATACCTGGTGCCATGAAGCGCAACAGTCATCCTGACGGCAAATATCAGGAGAATTACTATTATCATCCCAATGAAACCAAGCTGCAAAAGGTTCAGCGAAGCAAGAACAGATTGCAATGAAGGTATCGTGTATCCGAGTATCTGCACTTTTGATTATCCGCTCCATCTATTTATAAGGTTTTCGTGATCATCATTCCCATTGATGCATGTGGCGTGCCGCAATTTCATGTTATTTTACGGTTAACCCTGACCCTGGTCCGCTTTAGAATGAAGACATCCGTGAATATGTTGAGCGAAAGCAGCAGACTGCTGAGCAGCAGGACAATTGGTGCCACAATCAGTGCATCCTTTCCCAGCATGCCGATGAAGGTTGATGAGTTGATTCCATATCCTGCAAGATTGAATTTGAGTACTGAAAGTGTGTAAAACGACACGATGTTGAATATAATTATGAAGAGCTGGAGCCCAATGGTTCCGAGATTGATGATGTCGTATACCAGGAAGCTCAGTAGGATTGCAAGAAACCCGAGAAGCACCACCGACGGGTTTAGAAAATACACCGACGCGCCAACA